>JBCBJE010000684.1:0-3597 GCA_038523735.1 Cyanobacteria bacterium J06626_18
CAATATTTTGACCAAGCTCTATTCTGATCAACCTCAAAAAATCAAACTCAATAACGAAGTCGGCATGGATTGGGTGCGTCGTAATTTTGAGCACTGGCCCGCTGTTGCTGAGCCTGACTTGTCACGGTAAGTTTGAATTCGGATTTCTTGGTTCTTCGTTCTTGGTTCTTCGTTACTCGTCGTTCGTTATTGGCACAATAGCTCGGGCAGGTTTTGAGCGAACGTCGTTGGACTACCCGCATAGCAATCACCTGAACCGACCCCTACGGTCTACCCACCATCTCTCCACTCCCCTGATCGCTCTCTTCTCTGCTTCCTCTGCCATCCCCGCTCCCTCTGCCTCCTTACACTCTCCTTTGCCCACTACCCACTACTCCCCCAAACGCCTCCACCCCCCATCCGCTACAGTGAGCGAAGACGATCGCCAGGACGACCCAGACCGTGACCGGACACATTGTGCAAATCAGCATCTCGAAGGGTGGAGTGCCGAAGCTGGCAGTTCCTAAGGCAGAGGTGACAACGACGGGCTTAGTGGGCGATGTGCAGAAGAACTCTAAGATCCATGGGGGACCGGAGAAGGCGGTGTGTTTGTGGTCGTTAGAGGTGATTGAGACGCTGCGGCAGGAGGGACACAATTTAGCTCCAGGCTATGCGGGGGAGAATGTGACGATCGCAGGCATCGACTGGACTCAAGTAACACTGGGCAAACGGCTGCAGTTGGGCGAGGACGTGCTGTTAGAAATTGCCAGCTACACCACACCCTGTCGCAAAAATATGCGGTGGTTTGCCGACAAGCGCTACAGTCGCATGAGCCAGAAGCATCATCCCGGCAGTAGTCGGGTGTATGCCAGGGTGTTGCAACCGGGGAAGATTCAGTCGGGCGATGTAGTGGCGATCGCTCCACCCGCTTGAGTGGACCAAGCCAACAGTCAAAAAACTCAATGGTTCTCAACAATAGTTCGCATCCAGCGTTAGGATAGGGGCAATAAAACAACCTGATCAATTCCATAAATCGTCAAGGTCTTGCTTGCCGCATAGCGAGCTGACTATTCTGTATTTCTGAGAAAGCCCCTATATCGCTTGAGTCCGACGCTGAACTGCGAGCAGCGCCGGATTTATACTGAGCGACCTTTGAAATGTGATTGCCCGTTTGTCAGATGTATTGGATTAGGAGAGGTGCATGATTTCTAAGAGTCCCCGCCCTTCCGCTCAACGAACGGTTACCCGTCCCTCTCCTCAACGCATTGTTAAGCGAGATGGCGAACTGCCCGATATCGTTCGGATTGGCGATCCCCACACCCCTTGGCGTGATCTGTACCATTTACTGCTTACCATTTCCTGGCCTGGATTTGTAGGGCTGTTGATGGCCGTGTACTTTTTGGTAAATGGAGCCTTTGCCCTGGCCTACTTGGCGGGCGGCGATGCGATCGCCAATGCCGACCCTGGCTCGTTTCTGGATGCCTTCTTCTTTAGCGTCCAGACCATGGCCTCAATTGGCTACGGAGCCATGTACCCCCAAACGGACTACGCCAACTTACTGGTTGTGATCGAAGCTTTTGTCGGCTTGCTGTTTATCGCCATGGCAACCGGCATGATTTTTGCCCGCTTCTCCGTTCCCACAGCCCGGATTTTCTTCAGTCACTATGCCGTGGTCGCGCCGTTTAATGGGCTGCCATGTCTGATGTTTCGCACCGCCAACAAGCGTCGCAATCGGATTCTAGAGGCCCAGATTTGGGTCACTCTGGTTCGTGACGAGGCAACCGAAGAGGGTGAAATCTTCCGCCGCTTTTATGACTTAGAACTCATCCGATCGCACACGCCGCTGTTCGCTCTCACCTGGACGGCAATGCATCCGATCGATGAAAACAGCCCTCTCTACGGCGAAACTCAAGATTCGCTGCGGCATGCCCATGCCGAGCTTATTGTCATCATTACAGGGCTAGACGAAACTATTTCGCAAACCATCCACGCCCGTCATTCATTTGTCCCCGATGAAATTCTCTGGGATCACCGCTTTAAGGATGTCCTGGGCTGGACCCGCGACGGCAGACGGGCCCTGAACTTCAACAACTTCGACAAGGTCTACGAAATCGACTCGGAGAATGGCTACGCTATCCGACAGGGACCCTTCGAGGATGTTGCTTCATCAAGGACTGTACCTGCTCGGCGTGGTAGGAACTCCGGGTAAGAGGCGAAGATACCACCTGGAGAAATCCCATCGCTTCCCCAGCAATGCGCCACTCATCGAACTGCTCTGGCGTGATAAATGCTTGCAGATCCAAATGCTTGGGGCTGGGCTGTAGATATTGGCCAATGGTTAGAATATCGCAGTCAACGGCCCGTAAATCAGCCATGACCTGGCGTACTTCTGCATCGGTTTCCCCCAACCCCACCATAATGCCGGACTTGGTGTAAACCCACGGTGCTAGCTCCCGTGTGCGGCGCAGGAGTTCTAGCGACTGGGCATAGTTGGCTTGGGGGCGCACGCGACGATAGAGGCGGGGCACGGTTTCGGTATTGTGGTTCAGCACCTCAGGTTTTGCCTGCAGGATGGCGGCTAAGGCATGCCAATTGCCACACAGATCTGGAATCAAAACCTCGATGGTGGTTCGGGGCGAAACGGTACGGACTTCCTCAATACAACGAGCAAATTGAGCCGCGCCCCCATCTGGCAGGTCATCACGGTTTACAGCCGTAATCACCACATGGTTCAGCCCCATCCGGCGGACAGCTTCAGCGAGGCGGGTGGGTTCCGTAGGATCGAGAGCTTGCGGTTTCTTCTCAAAATCGATGTCGCAGTAGGGGCAGGCGCGGGTGCAGGCCGGTCCCATGATTAGGAAGGTAGCGGTTCCTGCGTTAAAGCATTCGCCAATATTCGGACAGGACGCTTCTTCGCAAACGGTGTTGAGATTGAGGTCACGGAGCGGCGATTTAACCGTACCGACCCGCTCCCACTGAGGAGCCTTGACCCGAAGCCAATCTGGTTTGACAGCCACAATATTTTTTACTTACACGTTACACAGACTCCATCCTAACGGTTGAAGGGAAGAATTTTGAGCGGCTACGCTTTGGAAAGCTTAGCAGCGGTTGTCAAAGGAACTGAGAATTACGGTGAGGATCATTCGCTCTCAAGCCGAAATACTTCCTGGAGTACAGCTTCGGCCTCTTCCAATTGTCCTTGAGCCTGTAGTACAGCTGCTAAATTTCGATAGTAAGCAGCGTTGTCAGAATCAAGGCGAATTGCTTCCCTGTAGGCGGCTTCGGCCTCCTCAAATCGTCCCTGATCGCGTAAGACGGTACCCAGGTTGTTATGCGCAGTAGAAAGATCTGAATTAAAGCGAATCGCTTCACGATAGGCGGCTTCGGCTTCCTCGAAGCGCGCTTGATTGGTAAGTGCACTGCCCAGCCCGTTGTAGGCATGGGCATTTTCAGGTTCTCGATACAGTATTTCTCGCCAGATTGTTTCAGCATGCTCATCATTTCCGGCAGCCTCAGCACTCAGGGCATGGCGAATCAGCTCGTCAACGGTCTGAGCCTGAACGAGCGTGGGCGCGATCGCAAACGTGATAAGGCTTAATCCAACAGCAATGAGGGAAC
>JBCBJE010000685.1:0-3592 GCA_038523735.1 Cyanobacteria bacterium J06626_18
AGATATTGCAGTCGGAAGTCGCTGCCTGGGTCGCTACTCGCAATGAGCAGGAAACGTGGATTGATTGGCGTTTTACAACAGCGGATGCAAGGGTAAAACTAAAGCGGTTGTACCCATCAATTAATAATTGACACACCACTATGCCCTGTTCTGCTGGCCGCAAAAGATAAGCCTGTTGTCGTTACGGCTGTGAACAGAAAGTGACGACGTTTCATCTTGATTCAATTTCCCTCAATCTGCCATCAAGTCCTGCATGCGAGCTTCCGAGAGTTGAGGATCGAAGGAAACTGTTGGGTCAAGTGTGGCGAGTGGAAAACGGGACGTGCTGGGGCGACGAAACTCAATTGATTCGACATAAGCCAAGAGGTCAGCATTTTGAGCAGATGCGCCCTGTTCGTTGTATTGCTGATAGTTGGGGTAATCTGGAGCCATCGAATCCCAGTCAGCATAGGCAGTGAGACCCACATTTAGGGTTTCTGGCAAATCGGGTCGGATGAACTGATCCAGCACTGTCCACTCGCTTGAGTCCTCGGCTTGGTAGAGCAGAGTGAACAGTTCACCAGAGCGGGCAACCCGCAGTCGCATCCACCCTTCGGGGGCATCCGAAATTTTCAATGTTGAAAGGCTGTTGTAAGTTGATTTCATCTCAAACTGTAGCTGACCAGCCGGGAAAGCGGTACCCACGCTGAAAAACAGCCAGTTTTCCTGATTCGGTTCCCAGGTTGCGGCTGTAATGCTTCGCGGGGCTCGGATAAACAAGCCTGCCAGGGAAAACGATCGCTGCGGCACTGGACTTTGTGTGCCCTCCACTCGAATGCGGGTGGTGACAATAAAATCGCCGGTTACTTCTTGATACAGATGCCCCGCAGTGTTGTCCTCAAACCAGCCCGATGATTGGGGCTGCAGCACCAACCGTCCATTCTCAACTCGGGGAGGTTCCCACTTGGGCTCCCACCCTTCAACTTGGAATTCCTGCCAGCTTGCCAGTGCCTGGGGATTCTCGAAACGGGTTGAGAGCGATCGCAAATCATCCTCAGTTTGACGCTCAGTGACTTCACTGGCAACAGTCGTAATGTTAGCGCTATTCATACTTGCTCCTGCAACCATCAAACCGGCAATCAACAGTCCTCCTGAGAGTTTGAAAAGGGAGTATTTCATTGATTTCTCCTGCCTCTTTGGTTAGCCATCCACAGAACCAGCTGCCTAAATTTATCAACGCGGGTTTACACGACCTAACATAAACAGATGAGAATAATGCTGTCCAATGCTTTTTGAGGCAGTACTAATAACAAAAAGCTATTACTATGAAGCTTCACGCTTTCCATTACTTTGTGGCAGTTGCTGAAGAGCTTCACTTTGGTAAAGCCGCAGCCCGGTTGCAAATCACTCAACCGGCGCTGAGCCGACAAATTCACAGATTGGAAACAGAATTAGGAATTCAACTGCTGAAGCGTACGAAACGGACTGTGGAGCTGACGGAAGCGGGCGTCGCATTTTTAAGCGAAATTCGTAAAGCGCTGCAGCAAGTTGACGCTGCCGTTCAGGTGGCACAGCGCGTAGCTCGGGGTGAAGTAGGCTCCTTACGGATCGCGTTCACCCCCTCTTCGATGCATACCGTTCTGCCCGAAATTTTGAAGTACTTTCGAGATCGCTATCCTGATGTGGAACTTGCCATGACCGAGATTTGCACCCTCGACCAAATCAATGGGCTGCGAACCGAAACCCTCGACCTCGGCTTCCTCCATCCCCCCATAGACGACGCTTTGCTCAATCTCTATCCACTGCAGAGCGAGCGGTTACTGGTAGCGCTGCCTCAAACCCATGTGCTAGCTCAGCAGCCGCAAATCCCCCTGAAGTCACTGGCTACCGAGTCTTTCATCATGCATCCACGCTATGAAGGCCCAGTTCTGTATGATCAGTTCCTAACGCTTTGTAAGCAGGCTGGATTTGAGCCCCGCATTGTCTATGAGGAAGTCAAGCATCAGACACGAATTGGTCTAGTCGCAGCTGGGATGGGTATCACCTTTGTCCCTGAAAGTTTACAAAAAGCCGGTCTGACAGGAGTCTCTTATGCTCCTCTGATGGGTGAGTCCCTAGAGCTACAGTTGGCGGTTGCGTGGCGGCGGCATGAAATGTCCCCAGTGATTGAGCGATTCCTGCAGGTCGTCGAACAAATTACCTAATAAATGACTCGAAGAACTCGTAAGTAAGTCTTCAGCATCCTGCATTAGTCAGAACTGCCGATGAGCGCTGATTGAGTTTCCTGTTTAAGGAACCAGCACCATTGAATGGGCACCCCGTGTAACTGGGATGGCGTAGCGCGTTTGCACCAGTATGGGCCGAGGGTTAAGCGGATCAGCGGCGATCCGCCAAAAGTCAATGGAGCCGCCTTGAATACCATCGTCGAAATGGTCATAATTTGCGACCGCTAGATATTGGCTGGAAGCATCAAAGGCGGCTGCTTCTGGCAGGATGCCATCGTAGGGGAAATCGCCGACATGATTGAGTTGCCCAGTTTCAGGGTCGAGAGTGATCAAGCTGAGGGATGAGAACCAGGTAATGCGATTGTCATCGTAGGGTAAATAACTGCGCTCCAGATTGGTGGTCACCACAAACCGACCATTGGGGCTAATCGCAATACCTTCTGGGCTCACACCCGTAACCGCCCGCGATACCAAAGCATGGCGCGGCGAACCATCGGATTGCGTTCCAGCTTCTAACCGAATACTGTTAACACTGCCTAGAGGCGCTTCACTCCAAGTGCCTTCCACATCGGGTCCCCAAAACAGGTTATTGACAATAAGGTGCTGCCCATCCGGCGTGAACCGAGCCATGTAGGGAGCTTTTTCAATTTTCACCCTGTTGCCCCACAGTTGCAGACTCGGGGCACCTCCCTGAGCAACCACTTGAGCGAAGGAAATCTCGGCAGCGGTTTCATTCACAAGGGCCAGCACATCTTCCGTTGGGTGCCATTCGGCATGAATCAACCGTTGTCCAGTCGGAAAATCGGGGATGGTAGGGTATGTGGGTTCTCCCAAACGACCGTTACCGAAGGGAATCAACGCTAGAGGCGTTTCGGCACCGGCACCGGCTGGGTGAAAGGTGACCGCAATCAAAGAACCGTCTTGATTGATGCTAACCGCATCGGGTCTTTCGGCCACAGTAATTTCCTGCATCAGCGTGGGCTGCGTTGGATCGGCTAGGTCGAATACTTGGAGGCGATCGCCAAAACTAAGATCCGCAAAGGTTTGATTTTCCCAAGATCCTTCGGGACGAGGCGTAAAAGTTTCAGTGACAAACGCATAACGACCATCGGGCGTCACCGCAACCGCAACGGGGGGACCTGCTACCGAATTACTCGCTTCAACTTCATAAGCCTGCAAGTCTCTGACATGGCCGCCTAAAGGAATCACGCTCAGCGCATCGCTGCCTTCACGGGGTCCCAACTGACCGTTCACATAGGCCGATGACAGCATATCCGCATCCGAAATGGAGACGAGGTAGCGTCCTTGAAAATCCATAGGAGCCGCCCGATTTTGAGCGAAACTGGGTGCAGCGATCGGCAGCAGACCTAAACTCGCAATCAGGGAAC
>JBCBJE010000686.1:0-3590 GCA_038523735.1 Cyanobacteria bacterium J06626_18
CCATAGTTGCGCAGCGATCGCGCGGTTTGGGCCACCAGCTCCTGCTGCGTCAACAACATGCCGCCATCGCCAATGGCTCCTAAATTCTTACTCGGGTAAAAGCTAAAGGCAGCGGCTGTGCCAATCGATCCCGCTCGGTAGCCTTCTCGCTCGGCCAAATGTGCCTGAGCTGCATCCTCAATAATCATCAGCCCATACTTTTCTGCCAGTGCCTGCAATGCATGGGGCGATACCATCTGACCATACAAGTGAACCGGAATGATGGCACGGGTCTTAGTTGTAACCGCTGCATCAGCCGCGGCCAAATCAATCAAGGCCGTCTCTGGATCGCAATCTACAAATACGGGAGTAGCACCGCTTCGGATAATGCCAATCAGCGTCGCCACAAACGTGTTCACCGGCAAAATCACCTCGTCGCCTGCGCCGATACCACAAGCGGCTAATCCAAGGGCGATCGCATCAGTACCGCATCCCATGCCAACACCATGGGCCACACCAGAAGCTTGTGAAAACGCTTCCTCAAGGTCTCTGACGGCTTGACCCAAGACAAAATCACTCCGGTCTAGAACGGCTGCAACAGCAGCTTGGATTTCGTCTCGGATAGGTTGATGCTGCCAGGTTAGATCAACAAACGGTACACCAGAAGCAGATTGCGTCATAGAACTGACTGAGTTAGAGGTTAAAGGTAGAGAACGTCTTAGATTTAGACAGCGGGAATAGCCTGACCAGCGTCGAGAAAGCTCAACCAAGTTGGCTTCACTCCTCGCGATTAAGGAACACAAGTGTCCAGTAAGGTTGACGAGTAAGCATCAAAGACACAGAACGCTCTTGCCTTCAGGGTTCACCTACCGCGATCAAACCCTGCTGTTTCAGAGCAGATACGGTGGATATTCTAGGAACAAACCAAAAACCCCTGCAATAATAGTCTGACGATTTCATGATAAGGTCAGGCTCTTATTCGATGAAGTCTCCGTAAAGAAATCGGTATCTCGTTGCCTACTCAGGCTTACAGGAGAGCCTCGGCTGATTTGAATTAAGGATGCCCAGGGCCTAGTCAATCGCAACAGCAACAGTACCGTCTATTTTAGGTTCAGCTGGATATGGATTTTGAAACAGCCCACCGTTTCCTGATAGCACAAACGGTTGCCCCCGCTGCGGGACAGACCGCTTTTATTGACTGTTTGCGCCAAGGGGTACCCCCGGTTCCAGGGCAGGTTACATCGATCCTGCTGGCTTTGAAAACACTGGCTTCTGGTTTAAAAGATGAGCCCGCGATTGAACGCCCCTTAGGTTACGCATTCTTCGTCTTAACCTATGAGAGTCGCCAGCTCTATCTGCAGGGGGTAAAGTCGGGAGTAGAGTGGCCCCCCCTATTAAACGAGGATTTAACCCGCATTGCGGAAGCCGTCCAGATGATTTGGGTAGAGAAGTAAGACCGTAGGCAAATGGATAGAAGATACCTTGCTCTAAAGCCAGCGAGCCACGTCTTTGGCATGGTAAGTGAGGATCAGGTCAGCCCCTGAACGCTTAAAGCTCGTCATCGTTTCCAAAACAACTTTTTGCTCATCAATCCAGCCATTCAGAGCCGCAGCCTTCACCATGGAATATTCCCCAGAGACGTTATAGGCGGCAACCGGCAGGTTCGTGGCCTCCTTGACCCGGCAGATAATATCCATGTAAGCCAACGCTGGCTTCACCATCAACATATCTGCCCCTTCCGCAATATCGAGGGCAATTTCTTTCATGGCTTCCTGACTGTTGGCAGGATCCATCTGATACGTACGGCGATCGCCGTACTGGGGGGCAGATTCAGCGGCATCGCGAAAAGGCCCGTAGTAGGAAGAGGCATACTTAGCCGCATAGGACATGATGGGAGTGTCCTGGAAACCTGCTTCATCTAGGCCTGATCGAATGGCGCTGACAAACCCGTCCATCATGCCAGAGGGGGCAATAATGTCAGCTCCTGCCTTGGCTTGCGAAACAGCCGTTTGCTTCAGCAGTTCAAGGGTTGGATCGTTCAATACCCGTCCTGTTAAGTCACCGACCGCCAAATAGCCACAGTGTCCATGGCTAGTGTATTCGCACAGGCAGGTATCGACTGTAACCACTAAGTCGGGGACGGCTTCTTTCACCGCCGTAGTCGCTTTTTGCACGATACCGCAGTCGTGCCAAGCCCCAGTCGCGTCAACATCCTTATCATCGGGAATACCAAACAAGATGATGGAAGGGATGCCTAAGTCGTAAACTTCCTTTGCTTCTTCGACAATCTTATCGACCGAGAGCTGGTAAACTCCCGGCATCGACTTCACTTCTTGCGCGACCCCTTCTCCGGGTACTGCAAAGAGTGGATAAATCAAATCGTTGGTCGAAACAACTGTTTCTCTAACCATCCGGCGAAGTTGAGGATGGCTGCGTAGACGACGAGGACGATGGATCGGAAACATAGATTCAAATGGGCTCGGCAGACCTACCAACAACTGCAGCTAGCCGCTGCTCAGCGGATCAACACCGGTCGAAATTGCTGTGCCAGGCAAACGCTAATGCAGATTGTTACTCAGTCTAAGGCTTAAGGGTCAGGAATCACTGCACCTTAAATTACGTTCTGTGAAGAAGCTGGAGTTATGGCGTACGGGGTAAGTTTGTTTCCAAATGATTGTCGAGCTGATTGAGTAACTGGAGTTCGCGGTTGTACTCTTCGCGAAGCAGCCTCAGGTAGCGATCGCGCTCTTCAATTGATTGCACCCGTCCCAACATATGTATGGCCAGATTCATATTGGATAGAGGCTCTCTAAGTTGATCAGAAATTCTCCGGATGGTAGATAAAGTATGCGTCATTTTGCTAGCGGTATTAACGTTCTGGGATGAAGCAATGCCACGGGAAGCGGCCGGGACAGCAGCAGCAGTTGCTGTTTCTAAAGAATGCTTCTTGCTATCCATACCAACATTGGGTTCTGATGCCATGGCACCTTTGCCCATCGGGACTGTTGACTCTAGCTTTCCCAACTCAGCTGAGTAGTGTGTATGAATTTTTTTGAGTAATGCCGACAGTTTTCCCTGGGCAACATGCTGCTCAGTTAAATTCAAAATCTGAGGTCTCTGGGTAAAAGGAGAACCTGATGTGACGACAGGAACAACTACGACAGGAAGACCCGCTTTCTTTAAAAAAGCGACGGGAGCTTCTCCTGGGAGTTGATTGTCAAAGTCTTGAGTTTCTTCCACAAGGATGAGATCGGCCTGTCGGAGTATCCTCAGATTTTTGGAGTTGAGTTGTCGCAGATTTGCTACGGTGATGTAAACATCTTCCTCACGATTCAAAGCTAGCTTGAGACGTTCATACTGCTGAAGGTTTTCTGCAACAATTAGTACCCTTGGCATAGTTAGCACCCGAAAACTGCGTAAGCTCCACCTCAAAGCAACATAATTTGATGAATGATGCACACTTCAAAGGATAGAAAGAGAGTCGTCGAACTCATAAGCTGCGCGACAGTTAGTCACACTAGGACTCTGTAATAATCAGGTGGAAATCACCCCGAATTACGACAGCTAATACATAGAGAATGAAGCAAAGACGGCTTTCGTTTCTCTCTATA
>JBCBJE010000687.1:0-3582 GCA_038523735.1 Cyanobacteria bacterium J06626_18
GGAGGCTGAACCCGGAGCCAGCTCGCTCAGCCCGACTCGCGGTTTTTGGTTTTTGGTTTTTCCTCTGTAGGGGTTGTGTCATGGTGACTCCTTAGAAATGCGCCTTGGGTCTTCCAAGGTCTTGTTATCGAGCAGAAGCATCGGCGTCCTCCTGCTCCTTCAAAAAGCCTTGGTCAATCCATCGATTCACAGGCGATCGCCCGTGGTTGCCCGAGCCTTGGACCATCACGGGGGGCGTTTGAGAGCCGGGCGATCGCTCTACCACCGCCTTGAAGACCACGCGATAGGTATCCACAATTGTGAGTAGCGAGGTGGCATCGGTGATGCGGACCTCGATGTCGTTGAAGGCAAAGAAGGCGGCTTGATAGCGCACCAGGGCTTGGGAGTAGAGATAGGGGTCGCCACTGGTAACGGCCTCCTCCATCAAGGCGATCGCGTCCCCGGCGTAGCGCAGCAGAATGCACTGCTCGGCGCGGAGGTCTTGTAAGCAGGCGTCCATCTGCAGCTTGCCGGTCTGATCTGCTAGGTCAATATCACCGCTGAGGGCTTCAGCCGTGGCGGCTTCCCGCAGGCGGGTGGCTTCATGGCTCAGCAGTGAGACGTGAACATCGTTGCTGAACCGGAGCAGGCGTCCTTCGAGTTCAGGCAAGTGTTGGCGCATCAGATTGACTTGCGCGGTAGGCGGGAGGGCCTCGAATTCGGCCCCACTGATAGCGAGAAAGGCGAGAGGCGCGTCCACCGAGTCGTCATCCGCGTGCTTTGGGACCGTTCCTTCATGCGAGATGGTGTTGCGGTGCTGGTTCAGCAGTCGATTGGATGTGGACGTAATGGAAAAGAGCATGAAGGCGATGGCCCCCAGGGCCACCTGCTGATGCGTGGGCAGGGCGCACCAGCGCCGCCAGCAGCTGCGGAAAAGTCTGAGCCTATGAGGTTTGGGGGGTGTGGGTTTGTCCTGCGAGTTGACCATGATGACGGATGCTCCCGGTGGATGGCGTCTGAATCGAGTGGATGGCTAGGGCTGTTCGGGGGGCTGTGGGGTAGCTGCGGGGGCCGCCTGAAGGGCTAGGATGAGTTGCTGACAGAGCGCCATCAGTGTTTTGGCTTGATAGGTCTGCGCTTGGTACGTGGCCTCGTAGATAGACAAGGTGGGATGTTGCGTAATCTCGATGCCAACGACTTCAAAGATGCGATTGGCTCCCTCGAAGGTGAGGGCGCGGTTGTTGCGGGGTTTCGGGGTAGGGGATGTCATGAGTGAGGCTTCCGGTGAAGTGGATAAAAGTGTTGCCTACACGTCGCCGACAAGGCTGCACACGGCTTCGGTAACTGCCGCCATCGGCAGATCCGTGGTCAAGAATGCTTGCGAGAGCGCTTGCAGATACGCCTTGACCTTGGGAGCGTTTTCGAGGTCACTTTGGAGTTCCCTCCAGTTGCTCTCGTCGTTGCTGCGGCTACGGTTTCCCGGCTTATCCGCCGATCTCTCTTCTAGGGAAATGAAAAGATCCGGAGGGCCAGCAACTGTGCAGTCGTAGGTTGGATGGCGGGCGGCTTGGATGCGGATACCGGAGGCATCCTCTTTGATTTCCTGCACTCGCCAGGTCCCTGTCTCGGTGATGGGCCTGACAAAGTCGTGCAGTCGAAGGGTGCCGAGTTTCGCTTGGATGATGTCGGCGATCGCGGTGGGCCGGTAGAGCTGGGTAAGAGCGTCGAGGATGCCTTTGAGGTCAGACTCCTGAAGGCAGTTGAGAACGTCCTGACGCAGGGCTGTAAGGGCTTTTTCGGTTTGAGGTTCGGTCATGGTTGATTGGGTCCTGGCTAGGTTTCCAGTTGAGGGAGCTGCAAATCTGGCTAGCTCGACAAATGCTCATTCAGGCAGTCGATTGCCGTATCGAGGCCCGCAGCTGCAGTCCGAACATTGGCATCCTGGAGTCCTTCTCTGAGGCAGTGCTCCAGGTAACCCAGTTCGATGACTAGGCGTTTGGTCGCAGCTCGAAGGCGTTGCTGGTGAGCCGTGCGGGTGTGGGTGGGGGCAGTTGTTGTGGTCATGATTGATGTCTCCAATGAAGTGAGTGTTGTGGTTGAATTCGTGTTGAAGATTGGGCCTAATCAGGCTCGAAGAGCGACATGGAAATGCGATCAGCAATCGGGTTCTTGCTGGTATCCCAGAACGGCCTGCAGAGCTTTCGTTCGTCCATATGCTTGGGCTAACGACTTGCCTACAGCATTTAATCCATGGGCATTGCAGAGATCCTTGACGAGGGTGTCTAGGTTCTCACCAGGTGGCTTGGTGGTGGCTCGGGTGGGTGCTGTCGTAGTCATGGTTTGAGGTGGAGGAATCCGTGGTGGTGGGGGGATTGGCGATGAAAATCAAGGCGAATGACAGGGGGAGAAGCGCGATCGCGAACAGGTAGGTGGCGATCACCCCGAAGCGCCAGGTGGTTTTTCTGTGGGCTTTCCCAGCGTTTGCAGCGTCACCATTGCATCCTGCAGCGCTTGCGTTCCGGCTGTTTGAGCCGTATCAAGATCACGCGCGCGATCCCGGTAAAGGCGTTTCTCTAACTGCAATTCCTGGGCTTTGGCTGTGACTTTGCCTTGAGCGGCACGCGTTTTTTGGAGTCGCTGCTCTCGCACTTTGATGTCAGCATCCATGCCCTGGATGATTTGATCCATCACTTCTAAGGCGGTCCCCGCGATCGCGTCGGGGTCATCGAAGACCAGCGCCTCGATGTCATCGGCTCGAAAGTGTTCGAGCGAGAACGTGGAACCGTCGATCTCGGGACTGACCAGGGCTCGACAGTGATTCCCGGTT
This sequence comes from Cyanobacteria bacterium J06626_18, assembly GCA_038523735.1. Lineage (GTDB taxonomy): Bacteria > Cyanobacteriota > Cyanobacteriia > Phormidesmidales > Phormidesmidaceae > SIO1E4. Next base: position 2,807 of record JBCBJE010000687.1, read on the forward strand.
TCGACCGTGACATCGACTTTTTGAGCCTTTGACGTCGGAGTTTTCGAACGATTGCTGCGGTAGGCGACGAGGAGAGCAACTTCACCCTCAGTAAAGACTCGGGGTTGTCCTTCGCCTGCGATCGTGCCGAGTTCACCATGGTCAGCCTTGGCTTTCTCCCACCAGTTCTGAACGGCACGTTTTGAACATCCTGCTTGTGTAGCGATGGATTGGAACGTATGCATTTCGTACCTCTTGCGTAGGCAATTGCGTCGGTAGTTCGTAGGAACTGCGTAGGAATTGCGTCGGTAGTTCGCGTGTAATTTCCTGTGCAGTTGCATACGATGCTAGCATCGTTTAAGATGCTGTCAAGATTGTTTATAGACTCTAATAAGAGTCTTTTGCGAATCTAGTTGCTGGGAAGCTGCAATTTAGTAGTATTGGAGCGTATGGAAAGATGACAAAAGTAATGCCTAAGCGGATCACCATTACCTTGCCCAACCCGGTATATAACCAGTTGTCGGCTCTATCTGAGGCGAGAGATAAGCCACCAGCGACACTGGCGGCGGAAGCAGTTGAGGAAATGGTTAAACAGGCGGAGCAAATTGGAGAGATTCAGCCTAGGCATGTAGGGCCTCCACCACAGGAGCCAGCTAGTACGAACGAAGACGGCAACGGCTAGCTGTTCTAGCAAAGTGGAGATGGCAAACCAATGACTTATCTGCCTGACCCTGAAAACCCGTCTGAAGTATGGGATGAGCCAATCTTGGCAGACGGCTTACAGCGCGCAAGGAAGA
>JBCBJE010000688.1:0-3575 GCA_038523735.1 Cyanobacteria bacterium J06626_18
CTGACAAGCTTGGTAGACCCAGTCTTTAATTAGGGTGAGTTTTTCGAGCTTGTCAGATTCTCGTTGCTCTGGATTGGCCTCGCCAGGGCAAAGTTCAATCATTCACACTGGCAGAACACCGCGTCTGGCATCTGATCGATACCGACTACTATTTTGAGAAAGATGCTGAAGGTGGTCGTCACCTTATTGGTCTGGGCTTCACCATAAGAGCCGGTATCTGGGCCCAGCGCTTTCTTAACAAACAAAATTACCGTCGCCAAACTGCTTTTTACCAATATGGCACGCTACCCCAGTCATTACTGACAGAGGCGCTAAGCAACTGGCAGCAGCACGAGGGCGCAATTCGTCTGATGTTATGGCTCTTGTTTAAATTGCGGCTAGGAGGCGACCACCGCATGACGGTGCGAACCCTACTGCGAATTGCCTATGGCGAAGACCGCCTAGCAGAAGCGACCACCGTGCGAGGCGTTCACAAGCGCTTGCTCAAGACCTTTGAAAGTGATTTGGAGACGCTGTATTACTACGGATTGAAACCTTCGTTTGATCCAGAAACCTATCCTCCCGAAATTCAACCACTCTGGGCCAGAGTGGCTGATATTCCCGATGATGCTGACGATGCGCTGGAGTTTTGGGCCGACGACGCCAATCGTGCCCTCAGCCTCACCGATACGGCTCCTCGGAATAAGTGGAAGCGGTTGCTCAATGCGCGTCTCCTAGGGGTCGAAATGCCTGAAGAATGGCAGCGATCGCCTCGTAAAACGTCTACCAAGCGCCGTCGTCGGCAGACGCAAGGCAATGCCACAGAACAGCCCACCCCCCTCTCGGGTAATGACATCAAAGCTGCGCGGCAGCAGCAGCAACTGACCCAACGCGCCCTAGCTGAACGTTTGGGCAAAAGCCAGAGCTGGATTCGCGATATTGAGAAGGGCCGCTTCAGCGTGAATGCCGAGGATCAAACCTCATTAAGGCAAGCCTTGAATCTCTGATGTCGGTCGCGTATTTGTCATCCTGAGCTAACTTAATAGCAGGGAATTGAACGCGATCGCACCCATGACTAACACCAACACCGGGAACTCAGCCCCCGTTATTGAAACGGTCGAAGCCTTGAAGCAGGCTTACGCTCAAGGCCAGCGCAACTTCTCTGGTGTGAGCCTACCGGAAACTACGCTCAAGGCAACTGAACTCAAAGGCGCCGACTTAAGCTACGCCGACCTGAGTAGCGCTGACCTCAGGCAGGCAAGTTTGCGCGGGGCTGACCTGAGTTACGCTCTGCTTCGGGGGGCCGACCTATCGCAGGCAGATCTGCGAGGGGCGACACTCATCGGCACCGATTTACGAGAGTCGGTACTAGCCACAGCCAATGTGACTGATGCAGACTACGACCCCGAAGAAACTCGTTTTCCCGCTGAATTTGATCCCGTTCAGGCTGGCATGCGGAGCGATCTCTAGGATTGCAATACAGCTTGCTGGGAATCCTGACAGATATGACGAGCGCCGGTCTGTCATGAAAACCTACTCCAAAGGTTGCCAATCCCCTGTCAGGATGAAAGTGGCCCAGTAGTAGGGATGGCTGTACTGTTCGCCTGCAATCATTTCTAACTGCGTTTGGCGGAGGGCTTCACTGGCCCACGGTCCTGCACCAGCTTTTCGTAGTATCGGGTCAGTTGGCCCCCCTTTCTGGCTGCAGTGCCTCGAAGGGCAAACGATTCAACTGACCATCCGGTGCGATTAGCAGATGCTGGGTGTTTTGTAGGTAGGGGGCGATCGGGTCGAAGATGCGCGTTTCAAGCGCGCTGGCTGTGGCTTGCGCCTGTTCGGAACCGAGCGTTGTTTGAGTGTCGGTAGTCTGGAGACTGATGTCCCGATCTCGCAGTGCAGTCAGGAAGGACTGCAGCGTGGCGTCAATTGCGGCAGTGTCCCCGAGGTCTACAGCTTCGATGCGACCATTGGGAAAGAGTCAGTAAGCCGCATATCGTGCAGCCCCGAACCGACCGGAGGTTTACGTGATGTCGAAGGGATGATAACGGATGTATCCAATCAGAACGCCATTGGCAGGAAGCTGGGCCTGAACGGCTGCGATCGCAACTGGTTGAGTTTCGGCTCGGAAGCGGTCGCTACAGCGGGCTAGCGTTTTCTCCTGTTCGGCGGCGGTAACTGATTTTTTCTAAAAGTCCAAGTTGTCCATTTACTGTGTTTCCCTTGAGGTATCGGTTTCGGAAGAATCTGCCCGTCGATGTATTCGCTGGTGGGTTTTGTTGCCGGCAAGCGCAGAAACTGTTCCAACGTGATGGTTGAGTTGGAACTTGTATCATAGCCAGCGGAGGATTGCTTAGTTGCTCAGTTTAGCTAAATGCTGTAGGATTTGCAGCCTTGGTACTGGACTAAGTTGTGTAGGGCGGAGGGATCGCGCGATCGCAGGGCATATGGCAAAACCAATCCAACGTCGGGGGCAGTCGTCCCTTCTGTCAAATGATTTGCTGGCCTACTACCGCCAAGTCAGCGAGTCTTTACTGACGGTTGTGGATGTGGAAACTACCGGCTCATTGCCCTATCGTGGTGCGCGGGTAATTGAAGTTTCGGTTCTGCAGGCCAGCCTCAAAGACGGGATTCAACATCAAGAAACTCACCTCATTAATCCAGGCGTACGCGTGCCAGCCATCATTACTCGTGTTACAGGCATTACCCAGAGCATGGTGTCGCAAGGTGTGTTTCCAGAAGATGTCTGGCCAGACTGTTTGGAACTTCTAGAAACCGGGGTCTTAAGCGCCCATAATCTGGAGTTCGATTACAGTTTTCTGCAGTCGGAATATCGTCATTTAGACCATACCTTTGTGCGTCCGGCTGAACAGCAGTTTTGTACCGTGCTGTTATCGCGCCTACTGCTAGCGGATTTGCCCTCTCGTAGCCTGCCCAATTTAGTGCAGCATTTTGAGTTTGATGTCGGACCTTCGCATCGTGCCGGAGCTGATACCCGCGCCTGTTGGCTGTTAGCTGAACGTCTGTTACGCCAGATTCAATCAGAGCCTGAGGAACTGTTGGTCGAACGTTTTGGCCGCCAGTGGATTCGGCTGCGAGATGCGGCGACAATATTGCAATGCCCTCAAAAAGTAGCGCAAACTTTGCTCGATGAGCAAGGGATTGAAAGTCGGCTATCGAAGCGCAAAAACCGTCCCCTGTATCGGCGTGGGGATGTCGAAAGAGTGCTGAAAGAGCGTGACGGGGAACAACTATCGCTGGTTTGATCACTCTCTGATTGACTAATAGCAGTCCTGGTTTCTTACGATGGTTCGGATAGGTTTTGAGCGCAAGGGATAGGATTTCCCAGTGGATCTCGGCTGAACCTGCCCCTACGGTTTACCCGACATTGCCCATCGCTTAACACAATTCCGAATTCCGAATTCCGAACTCATTACCCTTCTAGCCCTTTTTCCCCTTTCCCCCTAAAACCCTCGATCCCCCTCAAGATTACATTTTTTGTGAAAATAGGTGCTCCATAACGGGATAAGCAGATTATCTTTAGTCGTTAGAACGTTTTCCTGTGGGGAGGTCACTGATGAGCGCTCGGCCGAGCGCTC
>JBCBJE010000689.1:0-3574 GCA_038523735.1 Cyanobacteria bacterium J06626_18
ACCGAATGTTACTACCCGTAGTTGGTTGCCCAAACAATTGTTGGCGCAGTGGTGCCACGGCGCTCCGGGGATGGTGACGAGCTTGGCCCAAACCTACCCACTTGGCATTTTCGAGACTCTAGACAGGCTTCTCCTACAAGCCGGTGAACTAACCTGGCAGGCCGGTCCCTTAAAGAAAGGCTCGAACCTATGCCATGGAACAGCGGGTAATGGGTATGCCTTCTTAAAGCTGTTTGCACGAACTCAAGACGAGCAATGGCTAGAACGTGCCCGCCAGTTTGCAATGCATGCGATCGGTCAATATCACCGCTGTAAAGAGCAATATGGATTGGGTCGCTACACTTTATGGACTGGTGATTTGGGCCTTGCGATTTACCTGTGGCACTGCATCCAGGCAGAAGCGGCATTTCCTAGCTTGGATGTGGTGTAAGGGACAGGGGACAGGGAACAGGGAATAGACAGAATGCTCTAAAACGTAAAAATCGATTAATTTCATACAGTCGGCGGTATGCTTTCAGCGTATCGTCAGACACGACGTAGAAGGTTTGCGCGTTTATGCAACTGTCGCCCCAAGAAAAAGACAAGCTGCTGATTTTCACGGCAGCTCTCCTAGCAGAACGACGAAAAGCGAAGGGCTTGAAGCTGAACCATCCCGAAACGGTTGCTTATATCTCTGCTGCCATCCTCGAAGGCGCCCGCGAAGGTCGCACCGTTGCCGACCTCATGCACTACGGCACCACCCTCCTGACTCGGGATGAGGTGATGGCAGGCATCCCCGAAATGGTCGACGAAGTCCAAGTGGAGGCAACGTTTCCGGACGGGACGAAGCTGGTGACGGTGCATAATCCGATCGCGTAGGCGGAGAAGAGTGGGGGAGTGGGGGAGCAATAGAGTAGCGGGTAATGGGTGGTGGGTAGTGGGTGGAGACGTTATGAGTAGTTACCAATTACCAGCCATCAACCATTAACGATTAACCATCAACTAAGAACTAAGAACTAAGAACCAACAACCAAGAACGGAGACAAAGATGATTCCCGGAGAACTGCTACCTGCTGACGGCGATATTGAACTCAATGCAGGACGTGAGACGGTTACAGTGTCGGTGGCGAATACGGGCGATCGCCCCATCCAAGTCGGCTCCCATTTTCACTTCTTTGAGGTAAACACAGCCCTGCAGTTCGATCGCACCCAGGCTAAGGGGATGCGTCTCGATATTCCAGCCGGAACTGCCGTTCGATTTGAACCCGGCGATGAGCGGGAAGTGACGCTCGTGGCGCTGGCCGGTAGCCGTCAGGTGTATGGGTTGAATGCGCTGGTGAATGGGGCGTTGGATGAGTAAGGGATAGGGAACCGGGAATCGTCAAGAACGTAGGGTGCCATTCGCGCAGCAATGCACCCTCCTACCAAACGCACAATCTAGCTATATTTACCGAATTCGTCTTATCGACTTTTATTGATTATTTATCCTTACTCAAGATTGTGGGTATTGGCCCAAAAATCTAGGGAAGTAACCGCAAAAAATACGGAAATCATGGCGATCGCACACCTCATCCACGCCTCAAAACCGTAATCGCACTGAATTTTCTTGATGCCGTGGTTGCACCGAAGGCTGCCAAGCAAACCGTGTGCCAAGCTCATATCGTATTGAGAATTGAATGCGCTATTCCTGTGGCTTCGCTCGCTAGGACTGTCCGTAGGCAGTCACGAGCGATCACCACACCTCTCCTTTAGCGCGCAGAAACAGAGTTTTCCTAAAAGGTTTTCAGCTCAGCCCGTACAGCTTGTGCGGGTCAGGTTTCTGCGTCAACCGGGTGCGAATCTACCACCAAACATGCACCGGAAACAGGAGATGCTTCATGCTAGCCGAGTCTACGCCTCATGAGGTGGTGGCAATCCACGCTCATGGAATTTTGCCCTGCGAACCATTATTGGATGAGTCTTTGGGCAGTGCCCTGGATACATCGACGGGCCTTCTGGCATTGGCCCCTTTGCCGACACTGGAAATTGATAATCGAACGCTGAGTCTCGCCGCCGAAGACTTGACGTTCGTTTACGAGGAATCCCTCGATCAGCAGCCGTTGATGGACAGCGAGCCTGTCTTAAGCGCACTGCCGGACCCGCTGTTGGGAGGAGAACCCTGGGTTGAAGCTTGGCAGGCTGCTGTGGAGAAATTGGAGCAGTTTGCGCGATCGCCTGAAAGCGCCGAGGTCCTGTCGCTAGCCTTTGGAGAGCACGCTCAAGGCTTCGAAGCTGAGACGGTCCTCGATCAACTCTTGAGTGGGCAGCAACAGCCTCAGTTTGAGGTAATGCCGATGGCTGAGCTGACAGCTCAGGGTGCCTATGCCGCAGACTTAGACACAATTTTTCTTGCCGCAGAACTCCTCTCGCAACCAGAGCAGCTAACGCGGGTACTGGTGGAAGAGGTCGGTCATTTTCTGGATAATCACATCAATCCAGCAGATACGCCGGGGGATGAAGGGGCGCTGTTTGCGGCACTGGTGATGGGCAATCGCCTCACCGCTACTGAGATTGCAGCACTTCAGACGGAAGATGATACCGCCATGCTGACTTGGCAAGGAAAGCCGCTGCAGGTCGAACGGGCTGACCTAGAACCCGGCGTGTTCGCCGTAGAAGCGAGTGGGCAAATCACCGTCGAGTTTGTTGCCGATAGCGGTGGCTACGAGAGCCAAGTGGCCATCTTTAGTCTGAATGGCATGGAAGGATTCACACCTGGGTCTGCCGATTTTATCCAAGAAGCCGCTCGTCGTGCTTTGACGAACTCGCCAGAGGGTTATCTGGTTGTTGACGATACGGTTGAGAAATCCTCGCTGAGCGGTGAGCTGGGCGAAGCTGACCGCAACGAGGGCAAAGTCGTTGGCAGTAAGACCTTCAGCTTCACACCTGGGGACTCCGTCGCGGTCATGCTCGTGCCCAATGGTAGCGTTCAGGATGTGTTCGATAATCCAACCGTAGACGGCAGTTTGCAACCTCTATTTTCGCTGGCGGCTGCTAACCCGGATGGACAAATCCACATTGGTCAAATTCGTCCTGGACTCTATGCAATGGAAGACTTGCGCTTTGATTCCGGTTCTGATGGCGATTTCAACGACCTGATTTTTAGCCTGCAAGGAGCTACTGGGCAGATCGAGTTAGTCACCAACCTGGTTGATGCTGACGAGACATGGCTAAACACTTCCCTCGGCAAGCAACTTTTCAACCCAACCACAAATCAGCCTGACGCGGAATCGCCCGACAACTCCGAGCCTGAATCGCCCGACAACTCCGATGCACAAACTCCCGATACCTCTGCTCCAAATCCGCCTGGGAATCCAAACCCTCAGCCGCCCGAAAATCCTGCCGATTTCCAGGTTTCGATTTTAGACAGTGTGCCGAAGTTCACGGGTTCTAGCAGCGAAGCACAGATCGCTGCCAGTGGTGCCGCCCGCATTAACCTGGGAACGCAGACCATTTACATCGGCACCAATCAGGTGTCTGGCATCAACCAAAACCCCATCGTTGCTAGCTTTGACAGCACCAACCCAGCCAATAACTGGATTCGCACTGACTATGAAAC
>JBCBJE010000690.1:0-3558 GCA_038523735.1 Cyanobacteria bacterium J06626_18
CATCCTGTAACTATGCGGCACAAACAGCAGTTACGCGATCGCCTAGCGGCCCTGGCCCAATCAGCCCAACTCCAGCAGCCACAGTCGTTAGCAGCACAACTTTTGATGGCCACAGATGGTGCCTTTGCTGAACGTCGCTACCTTAACCGCAGTACCGTTAGCAATGTCTTTAAGGCAACAGCCATGGCTCTGATTGAGCAAGCTGTGTGATCAAGGCTGCATGATTAAATCGGCCTATCACGCTGTGTAGCTTGCGTTGAAGCCCAGCGCATTGTCGATGGTCGTTCCCGAAATTGTTCTGGCGGCGTCACTTGCCAAGAAAAGGGCAGTTTGAGCAATATCCTCTGGTTCCAAAGCCCCAGCATTGCCCAGCGGACTCACGGGATCAATGAGTGCATCTTGCTCCTCAGGACTTGAAACCCCCATCGATCGCATCTGGCCCTCGCTGCGATACAGGGGAGTATTAACGGCACCGGGCGCGATCGCATTCACCGTGATGTCGTATTGTCCTAATTCCTGAGCAGCCTGCTTTGTCATCCCAATGACGGCCCACTTTGAGGAAGTGTAGGCACCATTCCCAGCAAATCCGGCTCTACCGCCCACCGATGCCATATTGATAATGCGCCCGCCGTTGCGCTGCTTAAGAAAAGGGATCGTCGCCTTTGCTGTATTGAAGACACCGTGGACGTTGACATCCACCACATCTTGCCAGAGCTGAGGAGTGCCATCTTCAAAGCTGTGCCAGGCCACATAGCCCGCATTGGCAACCACAATATCAATGCCTCCTAGCTCACGATTGGTGCGCTCAGCTGCCGACTGCATTGCTGCCAGGTCACGGACATCTGCCTGAATTTGGAGGACGTTCGTGTCATATTGCTGTACGGCGGCGAATGCCTCGTTGAATTCAGTCATAGTGGCCACACGATACCCAGTCGAAGAGTTAAGTCGGGAGGGGTCAGCAATATCTAGCATGGCGACATCGGCTCCGTTAGCAGCAAACACCTCTGAAATGGCACGACCAATGCCACGAGCTGCCCCTGTGACCAAGGCAACCCTTCCACTAAGCAAGCGATCACCTGAGGGTTGCTCCTAGGGACGCGGTTCCGCTGGGGCTTGGGCGATGGCTGATTGGGTAGAAGCCGATATTCCTGGGCCAAGCGCTATCCCGGTTGCAGCCAGAGCTGCACCTTTGATAATGCCACGACGAGACCGATTGAGCGTGTTCATGATTGGTTACCTCATTAACTTTGAGGTCAGCCTATCGGAGGTATCGTTTAGCAAAATTGTAAAAATTTGCTCAGCTCATTAGCTGCTTGCGAAACCCTTTAGGTGTAACGCCTACCACGCGCTTAAAGGCTTTGGTGAAGTGCGCCTGATCGTAGAAGCCCACTTGTAAGCCAATATCCGTTAGGTCGGGTTGGGCGGCGACTGCAATCAGTTTTTTGGCACGCTCCACGCGGTTCTGCAGAATGTATTGATGCGGCGAAAGCCCGAGGGAGTTTTTGAAGAGTCGTGCAAAGTAAAACGCGCTCAAGTTTATCTGCTCCGACAAGTTCGTCAAGCTGATATCTTCGCCTAAACAGTCGTGAACGTGTTCAATCGTCTGCTTTAGCTGCTGCGACGAGAGTTTTCCAGGGGGCTTGCGGAGAGTTTGAGGGCGATCGCGATGGCATTCCAATAGGTGAAGCGCAAAAGCAACAGCCAGAGATTCTCCGTAGAGGGCTCCACCATAGCTACCAGACGCTAATTCCCGTTGAAAGCTCTGGGCAAAATCAGCGATTACGGCATCGGATGCTCCCCGTCGTGTCTGAAAGCCCACGTTTTCCGGTATCCCTGCATCTTGAAAGGCTCGGCTAACAAACTCAGGCGGCAGGGCGATCGCCAAGAATTCAAACTTGTCTGGCCAGCGAGGGAAATTCACTTCGCCATGGGTCTGCAAGCAAAAGTCACCCGGCTGCAATGTAGTTTGTTGCCAACAGTTATTCACTTTCCATTCGTAGTGGACAGGCGGGCCAATATTAATCGCCAGACGATGCCCGTCAATATAATGCTCAGGCAGCTCAAGGGGCGAGATGCGATGCCATTCAACAATCATTCCCTGCCAGCCAGCATTCACACTTGAACACAGCACCCCTTCATCAGGAGCCGCTGGAAAGATATCCCCATTTCGACGATCAATGAGTTGAATCTGGCTACCCAGCATACGCTAGCAAAGGTTTGTTATGAACACAGTCTGAACTAAAAATTGCCCATCAACAATGATTGAATAATCCTACCGAAGACAAGAAGTTTCCTTGGTTTAGGTATGAGTGAGATATCAACTAATTCAGTCGTAATTCAAACCGCTGCTCATTTACTGCTTTGCCCCATTGGGTACCATGCAGTTCCTCTACCAGCACAAAGCCCATTTTCTCGTAAAGATGACGAGCCGCCTCTAGCCCTGCAAAAGTGTCCAGATAAACACGCGGATAACCACAGCTACGACAAAACTCGATCGCCGTATTGATAAGCTGATTCCCCATACCTTGACCCCGCAGCACCTCCGACACAATGAAGTAGCGAAGATGTGCGCCTTCGCCCTCTGCATGGATGCCATCGATCGCGATCGCCCCCTCCACCCTTCCTCTTACAGAGACCGTCCAAAATCCATCACGAGTGGTGTCATAGCGACTTAAAAATTCAGACAACCCTGTGGCAACTTTCGCCTCAAAAAACAGACCAAAATTCCAGTGCTGATGATAATACGTCCCATGCAGTTCCGCCACACGCCCAATCGCACCTGGGACATATCCGGCTTTGATTTCAATAGCTGACATGTTATCGATTGACATATTATCGACGCTCGGGCAGTGCCATCCGTACTCCCAGCCCGACTAGAACGCTACCGGAAAACCATTTCATGAAGCCCGCAATGCGCGACTGCTGGATGAGACGATTCCCGACGGTTCCAGTGAACGTACCAATTAGTCCATAAATAATGAAACATAATAGCGTGAACGTCAGACCCAGGAGCACCATTTGGACTGGGATAGCCACTGTGCCTGTACTCACAAACTGAGGCAAAAATGCCATGAAGAAGAGGATACCCTTGGGATTGAGAACGCTAGTTAACACACCTTGCAAAACAATACGATGGGTTTTGCCATCGGCTGAATTTGAAGCCGCAGCTGTCTCCAAGAAAAACCGTTTGCTCGTCAGTGTTTTAATGCCGAGATAGATCAGGTATCCCGCACCGGCATAGCGAACCACCTCAAAAGCTGTAGAAGATGCTTGTAACAAAGCCGAGAGTCCTAGAACCGCAAACAGCGTATGAATTACATAGCCAAAACAAACACCTAGCGTTGACAGCAGCGCTACCTTTCTGCCCTGGGCCACACCCCGAGTGCTGACGTAAATAATGTCAGGTCCTAGCGTGCAAATCATCACGATCGCGGTCGTAAAAAAGGCTCTCCCGTTGAAGCGGTGATAATTTTTCCTAATAAGAGAAGCAAGCTAATAACCTTTCACGGAAATTATGGAAATTTGCGAAGCCATAAGCCTGCCGCTTAATCAGCTTAA
>JBCBJE010000691.1:0-3556 GCA_038523735.1 Cyanobacteria bacterium J06626_18
AAAGGCGTCCCCTACGACACGCCGGTTTTGGGGTATCGGGTTAATACGGCCAACACGCTCCGGCTCTGGAAAGCAGAGGCTCCGGAATCCTTCGACTTTGCGTCCTTTAACATTGGCGACTACTACGGTGCTGTTAACGAAAAGGTCGCGTCAGAAAATCTCACCAAGGTGCTGTATCCCAACGACGAGCAGATTCAGGGTAAGGAGTTGCGACTAGAGCAACAGTACTTCTTTGTCTCCTGTTCGCTGCAGGATATGATCCGGATTTATCTGGAAGAAGGGGGTAGCCTTGATCGCTTCCACGAAAAGTTTGCTGTCCAGCTCAACGACACGCACCCGGCGATCGGCGTAGCTGAGCTAATGCGCCTGCTGGTGGATGAACATCAGTTTACGTGGGATCGCGCTTGGGATATTACGCGCAAAACTTTTGCCTACACCAACCACACCCTGTTGCCCGAAGCATTAGAGAAATGGGCGCTGAGCCTCTTTGGTCATCTACTACCCCGGCACCTTGAAATTATTTATGAGATTAACCAACGCTTCCTGGATGGTGTGCGCCTGAAATATATGGGCGATGTCGGCAAGATGGCGCAACTGTCGCTAATTGATGAAAGCGGCGAGAAGTATGTCCGTATGGCGCACTTGGCCTGTGTGGGTAGCCACACCATCAATGGGGTGGCTGCACTGCACAGCGAGCTGCTTAAGCAAACCGTTCTGCGCGACTTTCATGAGCTGTGGCCAGAGAAAATTACCAACGTTACCAACGGTGTTACGCCCCGTCGCTGGATTGCCCTCAGCAATGCCGAACTCACTGAGCTGATTACCCGTAGCATTGGCGATCGCTGGTTAGTCAACCTCGATGAACTCAGAAACCTGGAGCCCCTAGCCGATGACGGCAGCTTCCGGGAAGCGTGGCGACAGGTCAAGCAGGCGAAGAAACAGGCTCTGGCACGGCGCATTCTGGATCGTACGGATATTGCTGTTGATCCTAACTCTTTGTTTGATATCCAAGTTAAGCGCATCCACGAGTACAAGCGACAACACCTGAACGTTCTGCACATCATTACGCTGTACCAACGTCTCAAGCAAAATCCCAACCTCGATATGCCGCCCCGCACCTTTATCTTTGGTGGTAAGGCAGCACCGGGCTACTTCATGGCGAAGCTGATCATCAAACTGGTCAACTCGGTCGGCGAAGTGGTGAACACCGATCCCGATATCCGGGGACGCCTCAAAGTCGTCTTCCTGCCGGACTACAACGTCACGAATAGTCAGCCTGTATATCCTGCCGCTGACCTCTCGGAGCAAATTTCCACAGCGGGCAAAGAGGCATCGGGTACTGGCAACATGAAGCTGTCCCTCAACGGTGCCCTCACCATCGGTACGCTGGACGGTGCCAACGTCGAAATTCGGGAGGCCGTGGGAGCCGAGAACTTCTTTTTGTTTGGTCTCACTTTTGAAGAGGTCACCCAGCTCCGCAACCAAGGCTACACCCCTTGGGACTATTGCGATCGCAGCCCCGAACTCAAAGCTGTGGTGCAAATGATCGAGTCTGGCTTCTTCTCCCACGGCGATCGCGACCTCTTTCGTCCCCTGCTAGACTCCCTGTCCAGCTACGATCCCTATCTCCTGTTCGCGGATTATCAGTCTTACATCGAGTGCCAGGAAACTGTCAGCCAAGCCTACCGTGACCCCGAGCACTGGACCCGTATGTCCATTCTCAACACCGCACGTATGGGTAAATTCTCCTCCGATCGCTCCATCCGCGACTACGCCGACCACATCTGGAAAGTTCAGCCCGTCCCGGTTGAACTGCCTAACTACATCCAGACCAATGCGGTTCTGCAGGCCAATTAAGTAGTCGTTTCGATCCAGGAGATGTTGGGGGATAGGAGTTCTTGGTTCTTGGTTATTCGTTCTTAGTTTGTTGTTGATGGTTGATAGTTGATGGTAGTCGGTGTGGTTAGGGCGAGGCATTTGGAGCATAGGGTCTTGATGTGTGGCAAAGATACGGATCAAATACCTCGCCCTTACGGAATCTTGCTTCCCCATTACCCCATTATCCCCCTACTCCATCACTCCCTTGCCCTTTCACTCTCCTACCCTTCCATTCCCCCACTTCCCCACCTCCTGTTTCCGATGCCTCAACTAAAACATTCCGGTCAAGGGACGCCATGAAAACTGCCTTTTTCAACACGAAACCCTACGATCGCAAATCGTTTACCGAGACGAATCAGGAGTATAACCACGAGTTGGTTTTCTTTGAGCCTCGTCTGACGGCAGCGACCGCTGCTTTAGCAGCAGACTTTCCGGTGGTCTGTGTGTTCATTAACGATGATCTGAGTGAACCGACCTTGCGGGCGATCGCTGCCACCGGGACACGTCTCATTGCTATGCGCTGTGCTGGATTCAATAACCTCGACCTCAAAGTAGCGAAGGAACTAGGCTTGCGCGTGGTGCGGGTGCCTGCCTATTCGCCCTATGCGGTAGCCGAACATGCTGTGGGCCTAGTTATGGCGCTCAATCGCAAACTGTATCGGGCCTATAACCGGGTGCGCGACGATAACTTTGCCCTCGATGGCCTGCTGGGATTTGACCTGCATGGCAAAACTGTGGGTGTTGTGGGTACTGGCAAAATTGGTGAATGCTTTGCCCGCATCATGAATGGGTTCGGCTGTAAGCTGCTGGCTTACGACGTACGCGAAAATCCTGCCTGTCGGGAACTGGGCGTCCGGTATGTCGAAATTCCAGAGCTGTTGGCGCAGTCGGATATCGTCTCGCTGCACTGTCCTCTCCTCCCCACAACCAAGCACATGATCAACGCCGACTCGCTGCAGCACATGAAGCGGGGAGCCATGCTGATCAATACCAGTCGTGGCGGGTTAATTCATACACGCGCGGTGATTGAGGCGATTAAGTCGGGGCAAGTCGGATATCTGGGCATTGATGTCTATGAGGACGAGGCCGACCTATTTTTTGAAGACCTCTCGGACATCGTGATTCAGGACGACACCTTTCAGCTGCTGCAGTCTTTTCCCAACGTGGTGATCACGGCGCATCAAGCGTTTTTCACCCAAGAAGCCCTCAGCAATATTGCTGCAACGACGCTATCCAATATCGCTGATGTGGAGCAGGGCCATGTGTGTGCTAACGAGGTACAAAGCTGATGCCAACCTTGATTTTGACCCGCCACGGCCAGAGTTTGTGGAATGCGGAAAATCGCTTTACGGGCTGGGTCGACGTGCCCCTAAGTGAGCGAGGGCGGGCGGAAGCCACAATCGCCTCTTGTAAACTACGTGACTATCGCGTCGACGTCTGTTATACCAGCCTGTTGTTTCGCGCCATGGAAACCGCAGTCATTTGCCTGACCGAATGTGACGACATCTGCGGCGGCAAAACGCCCATCTTCAAACACGACGCCAATGATCCCGACTGGCACGGCTGGGATCGTTATCAGGTCGATCCGGAAAAGGAGCTACCGATTTTTCCCAGTCCGGCTTTGGATGAGCGCTACTACGGGGACCTGCAGGGCCTGAACAAAACAGCTACGGCAGAA
>JBCBJE010000692.1:0-3554 GCA_038523735.1 Cyanobacteria bacterium J06626_18
CGGCATATGTATGATGACCTAATGGCGATCGCGAAAAATGCTGACTTCTTGATTGCTCACGAAATTGTTTATGCCGCGCCTGCAGTTGCTGAAGTGCTCAAGTTACCCTGGGCTAGCTGTGCCCTGGCTCCAACTGCATTTTTTTCTGCCTACGAGCCAATTGTGACTTCAGCATACCCCGCCTTAGCAAAGGTGCATCATCTAGGGCCAGCCATTAATCACTGGGTTGTAAAATTTGCGAAATGGGTCACTCGACCTTGGGGAAAGCCTCTGTATGAACTCCGCAAGGAGTTGGGATTACCCCCTATACAGAATCCGATTGTTGGCCATGACAAATATTCCCCCCACTTAGTTTTGGCCCTATTTTCGTCGGTATTGGGCTCCCCTCAACCTGACTGGCCCCCTAATACTGTGACAACTGGCTTTACGTTTTACGACGGCAAGCAGGAGCGGCACCTTTCACCCGAACTAGACGCTTTCTTAAATGCTGGCGACCCGCCTGTAGTGTTTACCCTTGGCTCCGCAGTGGTCAAGGCTGCAGGTGATTTTTATGGTGATAGCGTACAGGCTGTAGCTAAACTCGGGCGTCGTGCGGTGCTATTGCTTGGCGAGAATCCGCCACCCCCCAATCTATCGGCTGACGTCTTCACCAGTGACTACGAACCTTATTCAGAACTCTTTCCGCGTGCCTGTGCGATCGTTCATCAGGGAGGTATTGGCACCACAGCACAGGCATTGAGGGCCGGTCGTCCAACCCTAGTCTTACCGTACATTCTTGACCAGCCTGATAATGCCGCACGCATCGAAAGACTGGGAACTTCGCGCACACTTGAGCGTAAACAGTACTCCGCTGCCCGCGCTACACAAGAATTGAGGGCATTAATCGAGACTCCTAGCTACGCAACAAAAGCAGATGCGATTGGGCAAGTCGTACATGAGGAGAATGGTGTGAATATGGCCTGTGATGCCATTGAAAAGCAGCTTAAACAAGTGCCGTCCCGTCGTGAGGTGACCGCTGAAACAATCGATGTCACAAGCGAACGATTTTACTGAGCATGTCAGTGCTATTTACCGCCACGTGCCTCAACGATTTGAACCAGAGGATTTGCAGCCACAGATGGAGATAAGCTCATGAAACAAGGCTCTCGGATGGCAATTTCAGCCGCGATCGCCCTAGCCTCCTTAGGATTAGCCTATGTACCCCTACCTGGCGTCAGCAAGACCATCACAGTCGTCAGCGGATCCGAACTGCAGGAACCCCTCGCGGTGTTGGAGCAGCGGTTTGAAGAAGCCAATCCCAACATCGACCTGAACATTGAGATTCAGGGCTCGCAAGACATCGTCAATAACTATGTGGATGACCGCAACGACTTTACCCCTACTGTCCTGATTCCTGCCAACGGACAGCTACTGGATGAGCTAGCCCAGCGGTGGACCACTCAGCAGGGAGGCGAACCGTTTTACGATGCACCCCAGCCGGTCGCCAAAACCATGCTAGTCGCTGTCGTGTGGCCCGAACGCGGGGAAGCTCTATTTACCAACGGTCAATTTCAATGGTCCCGGTTAGAAGATGCGATCGACCAAGGCACCTGGTCAGCCCTCGGTGGCGATCCTGATTGGGGCAGCTTTGACTTCGTTGTAACGGATCCAGGTCGCTCCAATAGCGGTCAGCTGACCCTAACGCTTTGGTCCCAGGAAAAGTTAGGTTCACAGTCTTTGACCTTGGCTAATTTGAACACCCCTCCCGTCGAAGATCTCTTCGGGCTGGTAAAAAAGTCAGTGTACCAGCCGCCCCGCTCTACCGACATTCTGCTACAGGAGTTCATCGCGCGGGGACCCAATGATGCGGATGTTGCTATGGTGTACGAGAGTATTGCCCTCCTCCGTTGGGAGCAAGCCACCCAAAGCCAAGGCAAACCCTACCAAATCTACTATCTAGACCCCACCATTGAGACCATCTCGACTGCCGCGATCGCCCGCCGCGATGTCAGTTCCAGCGAGGCCAAAGCCGGGCGCGAATTCATCGATTTCCTCACTGCTCCCGAGCAACAAGCCATCTTCGTCCAACACGGCTTCCGCCCCGTAAACACCAGCGTCGATCTGCAAACCGTCCCCAACAGCCCTTGGAGCAAAAACATCCCCGGCGTCGAAGTCCAGCCCCCGGTGCAAGCAACCACTCCCCCTGATCGGGAGCTGATTACTGAGGTGGTGCGGCTGTGGCAACGAGCAAACTGAGGGAGGGGGGAGGGGAAGAGTAAGAGGGTGATGGGTGTCCCAAGTTTTGAATTGAACTAAAAACTTAGGGGTCAAGACTCAAAATCTACCAACTGCTTTCCGAATTCCGAATTCAAACCCCATCACCCCTCCACCCTACGGTGTACACACAAGTTTCCTCTAACCCACATTGTCGCCTGAGCCTCAGATTCTCCAGCTTACAGCTCAAGTTCTCCTGCGAGGACTCCAGCCGCCAATGCAACACTGTGGTTGACCTTACCGGCCCTTCCCTTTCGTGAGGACTAGGACGACGTAACGTCCTAGTCGATAGCAGAAACGCGAAATTTCGCGTCTTTACGGTCATCCCTGTTTTCCATGTCAAGGATATTTGGGTGCAAGGACAGCGAAATGTCCTCAAGCAGAACTTCCCTGGCACCACCGACAGGGTCGCCTTACCGTCCCAACCTGAGAGGTGTGTACACGGTAGCTCCTCCACCCTCTACTCTCCTACTCTTCCGCCCCCTCACCCTCTTCCTCTACCTGTGCGGTCGCCGCTGGCGGATACACCACCTCGGTGACCATGCCAGGTTCTCCCAAAGCCTTAGCAGGGCCTTCGTTGAAGGACACTAGGACACCACCCGCATTACCAGAGCGAATGGTAATTTGTCTCTGAGCGGTCCAGGTACGGTCCTCGCCGGCTTTCAGAATGCCTTCAAAAACAACCTCATCGTCAGCGATGATCCGCATCCACGATTGGTCTTCCATCTTCATGACCAAACGAACGGGAGCGCCAGCGACGGCAGCAGACAACACCTCGGCATCCACTTCTGGATTACTGCTAATTTCAGCAGTCTCTCCTTCCGCTGGAAGTGTAACTTCTTCAGCTGCCTCGCCTTCCAGAACAGGAAGAGTGCTACTACTGCTATAGGCAGTGCGCTTCAGGGTGTAAGAGAGGGCGCTAATGGCGATCGCAATCACAACTGCATAGATAGCATACAGATGGGATGGACGCAGTTGCGGCATAAAAGAAACTTGCCAAAAAGACTGCGAACTTTGACTATGCGCAGGGGCAAAATACTGGCTTGCTAGCGCCTCACCGTCCAGCCCCAGACTATCGCCAAAGCGACGAATAAGGGCTCGGGTGTAAACCGGCTCCGGCAGTTGATTCACCTGAGCCAGCTCGATCGCCTGCAACAAGCTGGGGCGAATCAGTGTCTTCTCCGACAGAACTTCGTAGGAGAGGGCGTTGGCTTCGCGGACTTGCCGCAGGTGATGGCCGATATAGGCCAATTGCTCGCGGTATAGGTGATTCATGTCGGAAGACTGTCGCTTCATCAAAC
>JBCBJE010000693.1:0-3552 GCA_038523735.1 Cyanobacteria bacterium J06626_18
AGGCCAGTCTATCCCACAGATTATGGAGGTGCTCATGCCCGGTTAGAAACGGCGCTCACCAGCCTCTATTTTTCTCTGCTCGTAACTTGCCAAGTCGTGTCATCGACTCGAATTGCCAAAGTACTCACGTCAGAATTTATCTCTCTCACCTTCTGACTCTCACTTCATAAACAGCTCATGTGGGTTACAATCCCCTTAAACTTAATTCCTCAAGCATCTTATCCATGAGGTCTATGTCTAATGCCAGAAAGGTTAGAAGAGCGGGTGGCGCATTTGGAGACCGAAGTTGAGAAGCTCAAGCGTGCGGCAGAAACCGAAGCGTTCTCTCAACCTTGGTGGGAGAAAATCGTTGGAACCTTTGCGGACAGTCCTGCTTACGATGCGGCAATGCAATTAGGGCGTGAGTATCGCGAATCGCTTCGTCCAAGCTCTACAGATTTGGTCGACGAATAGATGTATGTTCTCGATACCGACCATCTGAGTGTCCTAGCTCGGGGAGGACTCAACGCTCGGCGTCTAAGGCAAAGATTGTTAACTATTGCCCCTGCTCAAGTCACCGCAAGCATCGTTAGCTATGAAGAGCAAATGCGCGGATGGTTAGCTTACATCACCAAAGCTAAGACCGTTGAACAACAGGTTAAAGCTTACACCAGTTATCCAACTACTGCGCGATTTCAGTTCTTGAATTTGACGTAAAAGCTGCTGAAGAATTTCAACGTCTCAGGAAAATGTATCCTCGCCTTGGTTCGATGGATTTAAAGATTGCGTCCATCGCATTAGTGAATCGAGCAGTTTTGCTGACCAGGAATACTGCTGACTTTGGACAAATTGCTGGCTTGTCTGTAGAAGACTGGACGTAAAGAGAGCAGTATCCGTCTTTGCCCGCCCAAGTTGCACACTGCGACTCATCTGACAAATGCGTTGTAGACATCGCTACCCTGCAGTTACCGCATCCAAGTTACGCTGACGTGTGCAACAAACAAACTCAATAGCCGGGCATCCCCGCGCCCAAGGAAGGACCGATGACTCAAAGCCTTGTTTCTACCCCTGCCATCGATCCTAATCGACTGATGACCTCAATCCAGCGGCTGGCTCGGGTGGGGCAGCTCCCCAACGGTGGCGTGCAGCGACTCGCCTTCAGCCCTGAAGACTGCCATGCTCGCAAGCTGGTGCAGACATGGATGCAAGAAACAGGGATGACTGTCACCATTGACGCTGCCGGCAACATCATCGGTCGCTATGCCGGTATCTTTGACGATGCCCCGCCCCTGGTAACCGGCTCCCACATTGATACGGTTCCCAACGCCGGACACTACGACGGCACCTATGGCGTCCTCGCGGGCATTGAAGTGGTTCGTGTTTTGACCGAACGCCGCCGCCGCTTGGATCATCCCTTAGAGGTGATTGTCTTTGCCGACGAGGAGCGCAGTATGTTGGGCTGCAAAGCATTGGCGGGGCAACTGCTGCCAGATCCTGAACTGTATCGGGGACGCGAGGGTGATCCGGTCAATGCCTGCCTGGAGCGCGTGGGAGGGAACTGGGAGGCGATCGCCCAAGTTCAGCGTCCTCTCGGCAGCATCACCGCCTTTGTTGAGCTGCATGTGGAGCAAGGTCCCGTGCTGGAATCCGTCGGCAAACAGATTGGGGTCGTAACCGGCATCGTCGGGCAGCGGCGTTATTGGATCACGATTGAGGGACAGTCCAGCCACGCCGGTACCACCCCGATGTCGATGCGAAAAGATGCTCTGGTAGCCGCCTCGCAAGTGGTGCTGGCCGTTAATCGTATCGGTAATCAGTCCGGTGACCAAGTGGCTACAGTGGGCAAAATGGTGCTGCATCCCAACGTTCCTAACAGCATTCCTGGTCGGGTTGAAATGAGCCTGGATATTCGGGACCTCAGCAGCGATCGCCTCGACGCCCTCATTACGGAAATTCAGTCCGAGCTTCACCTCATCGCGGCCCAAACCCAAACCCAAATCCATGCCGCACAGCGGTTAAACAACGAACCCGCACCCGCCAATTCTCACATCCAATCTGCGATCGCCCACGCCTGCGAGGATCTGCAGCTGAGCTACTACCATCTGCCCAGCCGCGCTAGCCACGATGCTCAGGAAATGGCCCGCATCACCGATATGGGAATGATTTTTGTGCCCAGTGAAGGGGGAATTAGTCACTCGGAGCAGGAATACACGTCGGTGGAAGCCTGTGCTCAGGGCGCGAATGTTTTATTGCACACGCTGATGCGGATTGATCGGCATTATCGGTGCAGTGGACGGTGATGGGGAGTGAAAGGGTGGAAGGGTAGCGAATTCGGAATTCGGAATACCCTGCAGGAAGGGCAAAGCCCTACGAAATTCGGAAATGTTTTGGGCAATGGCGGAATGGGTGTAGACCGTAGGGGTGGGTTCAGGCGATCGC
Source organism: Cyanobacteria bacterium J06626_18 (assembly GCA_038523735.1). Taxonomy (GTDB): domain Bacteria; phylum Cyanobacteriota; class Cyanobacteriia; order Phormidesmidales; family Phormidesmidaceae; genus SIO1E4. The sequence continues at coordinate 2,419 of JBCBJE010000693.1, forward strand.
TCGACGGGCAATCCTGATTCTTTCGCTCAAAACCCGCCCCCGCCCTCGCCATCATTCCGATCGCTGATTGAAAAGCAAATGCCACCCATCAACAACTCCCAAATCCGTAAGCGTGGCCGGAGTCACCTGGTAAGGAGCGGTGTCTTGCACCAACAGATAAATGGGCTGGGTGGTTTGCCATTGTGCCTGTAGTTCTGCGGCGGGGAGGGGAATGATGCGGCGATCGCTGTAAAAATTCAGCGACGGGCGCTCGTAGGTGTGGGACGTGTAGACGACTTGACTGGGGGGTGTATGCTGCTGCACCAAAGCAGCTACGGGTAACACCGGAAAATCTTCTCCTAATTCCCACACCCATTGATCCGAGACCATCAAGCACAGCAAGGCGATATAGAACCCCACTAGCAGCGTTGGGACAAATGCTATCTGCTGGCGGAACACGAACAAGGCGGCGAGTCCGGCTGCGATCATCACGCTCAGAAAGGTCAATGCCAAAGCCCGAGAGGGTTCTCCTCCCCAGGGGCTGGCATAGACAACGCCTGCGGCCCCGGCAACGCTAAAAACAGTGAGCAGAATGCCCCAAGCCTTGGGCAGGCGCTGAATAGATAAGCCGCGACGGTGCCAGTGTTGATGCTTGTTCCAGGCAGCAGCTAGGGCTACCCCACAGGTGAGGGCGATCGCAGGATATAGCGGAAAAATATACCAAGGTAGTTTTGTGCCCATGATAGAGATGGTCAGCAGATAGCCCCCCGTCCACACCAAAAGGAGTTTGCTCCAGGGTTGATGGCGCGATCGCCAGGTCAGCCAAGCCCCCGTGGGCCAGAAAATTAGCCAGGGCCAGCTGTACTTCAGTAGCTCCAGTAAGTAATACCAGGGCGGTCCCTCATGACGTTCGACGGTGCTCCAAATGCGATCTAAGCTTTGGGTCATGACCGCCGTATCGATGAACTGCTGACCGTAGTACTGCCACTGCAGCAGGTACCAGCCAATGACGGGTAGGCTCCCCAAGCAAAGGCCGAGCCAGAGGTGGGGCGATCGCAGCTGTTTAGGATCCGCCCAGGCTAGGAACAGGAGGGCGATCGCGAGTAGCAAAACCGCCAGGATGCCTTTGGTCAGCCCCATAAGTGCGAACCCAAT
>JBCBJE010000694.1:0-3550 GCA_038523735.1 Cyanobacteria bacterium J06626_18
CCGAGGAGGGAGTTAAATGACATTTTACGTGTCTGTAAGCGGACATCATATTAGTTGCGATAAGTGAGCAAAACCTCACTCAAAAACTCCGTTGTTCCGAGGCGGCGCGTCTTTTCTTCTAGCTGCTGGCGTGTGTTCATCCACTGCCAGCCCACCCATAGCTGTAGCAGCAGTAAACCAACATTCGCGATTACAAGTAGACGCAGCAGCTGCTGCTCACTCCAATTAAACCGCTGGGCCTTTTGCTTGTTCAAGCGGTCTAATAAAACCTCGGCATTGAGGGGACGTTGTCCTGGAAAGGGAGCGGTCATGTCATCCAAGAGCTGAGCCAACCAGTCAGCCACGGGATGCTCTGTGCGATCGCGCCACGTAAGTTGCCCAGTCGTTTCATCTTCTGGTAAATCGATCGGATGCTGACCAGTTAGGAGATACACAAACGATCGCCCCAGGGCATAAAAGTCAGACTGCGGAACAGCCCGCCCATTGATTTGCTCTAGGGGCGTATAACCGGGCGACACGACACTGGTGATGTCGCGTTGGCTGGCGACTTTGGCGAAGTAGGTACTGGTCATGGGTCGTACGGTGCCGAAGTCAATCAGCGCCAGTTGTCCAGTAGCCCGCAGCATGATGTTGGAGAGTTTGATGTCGCGGTGAAACAACTCGGCTTTGTGGAGTTGGGCCAGCAAATCCACCAACTGACGCATCCAGTCAACTGCAGTGGCTTGGTCTACCGGACCATGTTTTTGCAGCCACACATCCAAGTTAACTCCCTGAATGCTCTCCATTACCAGGCAGTGCAGCTGACGACCGTCGGCCAGTTGGAAGGGAAAATAACCATCCGGCTCAACTTGGGGAATGCCCGGATGCTTGAGGTGCTGCAGGGTCGTGGCTTCCCGTTCAAACAGGGGCAGCAAGATAGGCTTTTTGAGCACTTTGAGCACTTTGGTATGACCTTGATCATCCACCTCAAAAATTTCGGACGGCTCCCATTCATCTGGTTCCCGCAGAGGTCGAATCAAACGGTAGCGCCCTTCTAGCACGAGCGGTGTCGCGCAGGTCTGGCAGCGATCGCACGTATCCGGGTTTTCCCGGTTCGGGCACCAGGGATTAATGCAATAGCTCACAGGCAAACCTCAGGGCAAATGATGCCGCACATACTCCATCACCACCGGTCTTAGGGTAAACCCAGCTGCACTTTTTTCGATGAGCGATCGCCGCAGCAAGGCACTAATAGCCTGCAGACTCTGGGGGTGATTCACCTGCTCTAACTCCATCGGTTCGGCCTGTTCCGCCAACCGATATAAGATATCTTGCTCGACGTTGGACAGGCGCTCGTACTGCTGATCGATCAGATATTTGATGTCACCGAAGAGGGTCATCCGCTGCTGCAAGAAGTGACGTACGTTGCCATCAAAAACTTCCTGAATCGTCATAGCCACAATTCGCAGCATGAGGGGATTACCCCGATACTGCTGCACCAGAGGTTTCCAATATTGCCGGGTAGAAAGGGCTTCCTCTGCCAGAATCGGTTCAGCCGCTTCGTAATTCAGGCCCCTCAGCGACAAGTGCCGCACCGGTCGACTAGTGGCTGCCGAACCACGAATTTCGCGATTGCTTTCGCGGCTAGTCACCACCACACAACTCTGATGGGGTTCTTCACTAATGCGCTTGAGCAGTTCGCTGTAGGGTGCATAACCGGGTTCATAATCCCCAATCAGGCTACCGCTGCAGAGAATCGATTCCAGGTTGTCAATTACCACCAAGCAGCGGTGTTCACGCAGATAGGTCATCACGGCTCGGAGCTGGTCGTACCATTCACTTACTTGCGTAGGCTCGCCGGGTAGTTGCTGCAGCCAGTGACTCAGGACGTTTTCTAAGCTGGGCTTGTGGCGTAGCGACTGCCAGATGACGCCGTCAAAGTGAGACTGTATAGCCTTCGCCAAAGTGATTGCGAGGGATGTTTTCCCAATCCCGGCAGGTCCATTGATCGCAATCAACCGACAAGAAGAATCGCCCAACATCCAGCCTTTCAGCTGATCAAGCTCGACCTCACGCCCGTATAAGACAGGGACGTCAGGCATTTGCGCCCAGTTAATAGCAACGCGGGTGCATTGGTAGCCTGCTGTTTCCAACCAATCGGCGATATCGCGCCAGCTTTCTACCGTATTGCGATCGCGCTCCGTCAGCACTTCTACATACCGATAGAGTCCTTGACTCAGGGCGACTTCTACGGTTCGAGGGGTGGCATATTGCTGTTCAGCAATTTCAGCAGGGCTGTTGCCCAATAGCAAACCCCGTAACCGCACCTGCTCAACCTCGGTTAGTTCCGGTCGCTTGTGGGGCATCACCTGAGCTTTGGCCGTTGCTAGGTCGCCATAAAGACGCACTAAATCCCACCGCTCGCCTGCCTGCTCAAAAAGCTGTCCTGCATCCATGGGGGCTCAATGATAAAGCTGCTGTCACTGTTTCTAGGTGTCGTGTTCTTGACTGCGAAGGAACACCGACTGTACGCCTAATTCTAGCCAACGGTTGTCCGTGAATACCGCAGTCATAACCAGCTTCATAACCAATCTCACCCGATGACTGACCGGGAGACTGCTTAGGGTTGAATCAAGTCGGACCAAGGTCTGCAGCACCGCTCGACACTCTACAAGACTCGTAAGGATACACCGCTATGAACCTGCGTTCTCGGCAGCTATATGCAATGAACAGCGAAAAAGCTCAGGATGACCAAACGCAGGGTGCAAATCAAAGAGGAGGCAAACCAAATCTTCAGGACAGACACTTTCGGCGAACCAATCTCCGAGAGGCGTATTTGTGGGACGCCAATTTTGAAGACGCTTATTTGCGAGAGGCGAATTTCCAGGAGGCCTATCTTTGGCAGGCCAATCTGCAAAACACCTATCTTTTGGAGGCCAATTTCCAAGGTGCATACCTGGGAAAAGCCAACTTCTGCGAGGCTCACCTGTGGGAAGCCAACCTACAGAATGCCTATCTCGGGAATGCGAATTTTCAAGGGGCAGACCTGTGGCAAGCGGACCTGCGACATGCCTATTTGGGACGGGCGAACTTTCAGGGAGCGGTGCTCACCAACGTGAACTTCAAAGGGGCAATTCTCCTGGCAACCGACCTGACTTGTGTAATCGATCTGGACATGCGTCAGCTAGAAGGCGAACAGGCTCCCTATCTCTGCGCTGTTGAGCTGCCCGATGGCGTTGATATTGATCCCAACCGCGATCGCGACCGGCTACCGCAGATCCTGGTCGAGCACTATCCCTTTTGGTACCAGACACTCGAAGAAGCCCGAGCCCATGTGAACAGAGTTATGCACAGACGGCACTCATGAGGTTGAATTCATGATCAACTTTTTCAGGAAAGTACCCAGGATCAGCAAGTATCTGATCATCAGTTTCTGCGCTTGTTTGCTGAGTCTGTTTCCAGCTTTGGCCCAGACGAATGCTCCTTTCTATTGGGACTTCATCAACGTCGATATCACGCTGGAATCTGATGGGGATTTATGGGTTACCGAGACTCAGAAGTACACATTCAC
>JBCBJE010000695.1:0-3544 GCA_038523735.1 Cyanobacteria bacterium J06626_18
ATCAAAACTTTCTGCTTGACTTAGAGTGCGCTCTAACTTCTAAGGTTCAGATATGGCAGCAACCCTCACAATTCAGCAAGTCGCTCAGGTCACAGCGCTCAGCGTCCACACCTTGCGCTACTACGAGCGTTGCGGGCTAATTGCTCCGGTTGACCGTGCGACCAACGGACATCGTCGCTACTCAGCCGATGACGTCCGCTGGATCGAGTTCCTTAACCGGCTTAGGCAGACGGGTATGCCAATTCGGCAGATGCAGGCGTATGCCCAACTGGTTCGTCAGCACCCGGATACCGCGTTCGAGAAACGTCGGCAAATACTGCAGGACCATCGGCAGACCGTGGTGGAGCAAATTCAGCAGCTCCAGGAGAACCTTGCTGTCATTGACTGGAAAATTCAACACTACTCAGAATTGGAGAGTGAGCTGAATGGTAGACCAAACACCACAAGAACATCCGTCTGAACGGTTCCAACGGGGCTGGGAGCGCCTCCTAGAAATCGACGGAGAGGCCGGAGAGCACGTCATCGCCAGCCTCAGCACCGTAGCTCCCGATCTAGCTCGCTATATCATCGAATTCCCCTTCGGAGATATCTATAGCCGCCCTGGTCTTGACCTAAAGTCGAGAGAAATCGCCACTGTCGCTGCACTCACGGCCCTGGGCAACGCCCGCCCACAGCTCAAGGTTCACGTTCAAGCGGCTCTTAATGTCGGCTGTAGTCGTGAAGAAATTGTTGAAGTTGTCATGCAAATGGCAGTTTACGCAGGTTTTCCTGCAGCGCTCAACGGGATGTCAGTTGTTAAAGAGGTTTTTGAAGCATGAAGACACGCAAACTCGGCAAAGAACTGTCTGTTTCGGCTATCGGCCTGGGCTGCATGGGCATGTCCGAATTCTACAGCGGGCGAGATGAGTCAGAGGCGATCTTGACGCTTCACCGAGCGCTAGATCTGGGAGTCAATTTCCTTGACACGGCTGACATGTATGGCCCCTTCACTAACGAGGCACTGATTGGTAAGGCGATTAAAGGCAGACGAGACGAGGTGGTACTGGCGACCAAGTTTGGCAACGTCAGAACACCTGACGGCGGCTGGGGTGGCGTCTGTGGTACGCCGGAGTATGTCCGGCAGTGCTGTGATGCTTCCCTCAAGCGGTTGGGCATTGACGTCATCGACCTCTACTATCAGCACCGCGTGGACCCTGACGTACCAATAGAAGAGACGATTGGAGCGATGGCCGAACTCGTTCAACAGGGTAAAGTTCGCTATCTGGGCTTATCCGAGGCAGCTCCATCCACGATTCGTCGGGCTCACGCGGTTCATCCCGTCACTGCGCTGCAAACGGAGTATTCGCTTTGGAGCCGAGAACCAGAAGATGAAATCTTACCCACTATCAGAGAATTGGGCATTGGTTTTGTTCCTTACAGTCCTCTGGGTCGCGGATTCCTCACAGGTGCCTTTCAAAGCCCAAACGACTTTGAGCCAGACGACTATCGGCGTCAGTCACCTCGATTCCAAGGAGAGAATTTCAAGAAGAACTTATTGCTGGTAGACCGCGTCAAAGCAATGGCAAGGGAGAAGGGCATTACGCCTGCTCAGCTCGCGATCGCTTGGCTGCTAGCCCAGGGCGAGGACATTGTGCCCATCCCTGGAACCAAGCGACGCAAATACTTAGAAGAGAACGTCAAAGCAGTTTCGGTTGAATTGACCGTAGAAGATCTAGTGCACCTCAGCGAGATTGTACCTGTGGGAGTTGCTGCGGGCGATCGCTACTCGAACATGAGTACAGTCAATCGGTAAACTAAGCTTCGGATTTTGAATGGATACAAATTTAAATTCCTCGTGCTGACGACTGTCCGCGGCGAAAAGGCACCGCTGCAGGCCCGTGCTTTGCTCAGTCGTATAAACGAGATTGAGCCAAACACAGAACAGCAAGCCATAATTAGTCTAATTGTGACGACACTGTCGTATCGATTTACCGAGATACGTCGTCAGGAGGTTGAAGCAGTGCTAGATATACGTTTTCAAGAAACTCGCCTTTATCAGGAAGTGAAAGAAGAAGGCCGCCAGGAAGGCGAAGTATCGCTGGTACTGAGGCAACTTCGACGACGACTTGGTTCTTTAGCGTCAGAGACAGAATCACAGGTTTCAGAATTGCCACTGCCACTGTTAGAAGATCTTGGAGAGGCCCTGCTGGATTTCTATGAGGACTCTGACCTGACGACTTGGCTAGGGCAGCATCCCGCTCAGATCAACTAATTGCGATCGCACTTGCCCAATCAGCTTCTGCCCGCCACTGGCTGAATCGTTACCCGCTTCCCTGGCACCAGTCCCAGCTCAGCGGCTCGGCCACCCCGGAGCTCTAGCACTTGGTCCACCGGCTCACTCGAACCGTAGACAGGACAGGGCTCGTTCGGACAGGGCATCAGCTCAGCGATCACCACCTGCACCCTGCCATCCCTGAGGAACACTGCATCAATGGGGAAGTTGACATCCTTTGTCCACAGAATCTGCGACCTGGGCCTAGGCAGCTCAAACAGCATACCCCGGTAAGCAGGCAGCTCCTCTCTGAACATCAGCCCCGTCGCCTGCTCCTCGGCCGTTCTCGCAACTTCTAATTCAATCGTTCGCCCGTCAATGACGGCTTCTGCTGATACCGGCAAACGCTGAGCGACAGTCGGGATAAAATCTGAACGGTGCGGGGCAGCAAATACCAACCCCGCGCCCAAAGCTCCTGTGCCCAGAACAACAAAAAGTCCTATTTTTCTCCACATGTTTATTCACCTGAAACTATCAAAGAAAGAACCTGTCCTCTAGGCGGCCTGATCAGTATCTAAAGTACCCCTGGCAGCAGTCTGAAGGACGTCTACCTGGTCCAAAGCAGCAAACCCTTGCCTCAAGTAGCCCTGGATTCGGCCCTGGGTCAAAATATCGACCGTCTTTGTATCTTCAAGCATCTTGGCAAAAGAGGTTTCCGCTCGCCGGACTCGGGCAATCAGGTTCTTGTCCATCCACGGGAACTCAAGCATCCGGATCTTTCCAGCCGTCAGCCAGTCTTGAATTTCCCGACGACTGTCTAGCTCCACCCAATGGATGGGCTTAGCTAATCCCATGTTCTTGACCAGCACATGGGAAATAGCAGCGGTTGCATTCACCGAGGCGACAAACATCTCAATCGTCGAAGGGTCTCCATCAGAGACCCACCACTTTACCAGCTCAATCTGATGCTGTTCGGCCAGGTCAAGCACACTAAATGCTTGCATCCAGTCAGAGAGAATCGTCTCAGATCGAGCGGGCAGATCCACAACAACGGTCTTGCCCTCTTGCTGAGCCGCTAAGAAAATCAGATTTAGCTGGTCGCTCATATCTCGATCATCAGAGACAACCACCCCAAGCGCATCGGCATAGCAGGAGCTGAGCGTTGGGTTGGTAATATCACCATCGATGGCTTGAATTGAGATGCCCTTAGAAGCGTAGTAGTCAATCATCAGCGCGGCAAAGGCAGACTTTCCAGTGCCCCCCTTGTCGCCACTAATAAGGTGAATTGTCCGC
>JBCBJE010000696.1:0-3539 GCA_038523735.1 Cyanobacteria bacterium J06626_18
CGCCTAAGATAAGGAGACACGCCCTCGTTCGGAGTAGGTTCAGCTACCCCTGAACATAGACAAAACCTGGCTGCAATTACAGGTTCAAGTTTTGGCAGTTCTCCTAAAACGTTATGCAACCACATTTGCTATCTCAGAGCAGGTGCGTTTGGTCAGCTTTTTTGTAATACAACTTGGAAACAAATTGTCACTGATGTTGCTGATCAAATGCAGATTGATTGGGTTCAAACCTTAGATAATCGCCGCTGGCTAGAAATCGAAACCTACAAAATTGAAAATACAGTAGTTGCTAAAGCTTTTCAGAATATTTCTGACCGACTCACACCAGAGCAGAGAGAAGAGGTCATCTTGTCATCCGAGCGCAGCAGTAACGATCCAAATCTGCAAGGGCTCCTGATAGCTGGTGGCGCTATGACTGCTGCTAAAGCAAGTGATTTCGGGGTTTATCTCATGGCTAGCACGGCCTTAGGCAGCTTAACCAACGTTCTTGGTATCACGCTACAGTTTGCTATCTATATGGGCATAAGCCAAGCGATCGCGATCGCCATTGGCCCAATTGGCTGGCTAGCCCTATTGGGCGGTCTTGCCGCTACTCTCAACCAACCCAACTGGCAACGTCTGACCTTAGCCGTCATCTATGTTGCCATCATTCGCCACGACCTTGTTGAGAAACGAGTCACCTAAACACAGCTATCGGTTTCTCCATTTCCATAAACAGTCTTCTGATGAGACTTAAGTCCCTCTCAAATAGACTCAATATGATTCTCCTGAGTCTTATTTTTATTGGCAGCAGGTAGCGTTCTACACCATGTGTTGTGGAAAACATGTATTTTCCACAGGTGGGGTGTAGTGTAGCCACAGCATACAACCGATGTTCTTACATGGGGTTTCTGAATCATGAGGACGACGTTTCAAACCGTTGCGATCGCCACTGTCAGTTCCGTGCTAGGCTCCCTTTCTCTCAGCGCTGCACCTGTTAAAGCAGCCCTGCTCTCAGCCGATTTTTCAGTCGAGATTACCAGCGGCGACTTTTTGGTTGGAGAAACCTTTCTAGGGCAACTGACCTACGAAGATGATCTCCTCACAGGCGTGGGGACCGAGCTAATCGATCCAGCATCCGGGCTGGTCTCCCTTGACTTTACCTATGTCGGAGCAGATTTAACCCAATCTGCCACCTACACCGAAGCGGATGACGCTCTGGGGGATGGGTTTCCAGTTGTAACTTTTCAGGCAGGCGAACTCACGGGTCTTGATTACTCAGCCGCAATCACCCCTGACATTGCCTTCCAATTCGGCGAAGAGCCCCTGGGCAGCGGCAACTTTGTTTTCCTCACTGACGACTTTGCCACCTTTCAGTTCAACACTGGCGCAGTCTCCTTTAGCGAACCCACTCCTCAGCCAGCTTCAGTACCCGAGCCCGCACTCTTGACCGGCTTCGCTGCATTGGCAAGCATCGCACTATTGCGGCGGCGTTAGTGGCCTGGGGAAATTGAAGGGTGGAGGGGTGATGGAGTAAGGCTGTGCCCTTCCCGCAGGGTAGAACCAATAACCAACCACCAACCACAATCATCCAAAGTAATCAGGGAACATACGCATGAAACGCTTATTCACTGACCGGTTATTATCCACGCGCCTGCGGCGACGCAGCCTGCTGCTGGGCACAGGTGCCTTTACGGGGCTTCTTGTCGCTGGGCGCTGGCCCCACCGAGTGTTGGCTCAAACAACTTTCTCTGACTATCCCTTTACACTTGGGGTGGCCTCAGGTGAGCCTTTGCCCGATGGCGTAGTGCTGTGGACGCGGCTCGCCCCAGATCCGCTGAATGGTGGCGGTATGCCTCCCGCTGATGTGACGGTCGCTTACACCGTGGCAACCGATGAAGCTCTCCAAAACGTAGTGCTGACAGGTACAACTATTGCGCCTGCAGCGTTAGGCCACTCCGTTCACGTTGAGATCGCGGGGCTGGAACCCGGACGTACTTACTGGTATCGCTTCGAGGCAGGCGGTGAAGCCAGTCCCACCGGACGCACCCGTACCGCGCCCGCTCTGGGCACACCCCTCAGTCAGTTCCGCTTTGCGTATGCTAACTGCCAGAACTACCAAAACGGCTTCTACACCGCCTATGAGCATCTGGCACAGGAAGATCTCGATCTTGTGATTCATCTAGGCGATTACATCTACGAAGGTGGAATTGGCGAAAATGCCGTGCGACCGCATAACAGCGACGAAGTTATTACCCTCGAAGATTATCGTAATCGTTATGCCCTCTACAAAATCGATCCGAACCTGAAGGCAGCTCATGCTAATTTCCCCTGGACCTTCACCTGGGACGATCATGAAGTTGACAATAATCACGCCGACTTCATTCCTGAGGATGACCAGAGTGCAGCAGCCTTCGCCCAGCGCCGAGCCGTTGCTTATCAGGTCTATTACGAACATATGCCGCTACGGGCTGCATCTATTGCTCGGGGTCCCTTCCTACAGCTCTATCGGCGCTTGAGTTTTGGTGATTTGGTCACCTTCAACGTGCTGGATACTCGCCAGTACCGCACCGACCAACCTTGCGGTGATGCGTTCGGCCCCCGCTGTGATGCCTCCTTTGACCTCACCGCCACGATGACCGGCCAACGCCAAGAGAGCTGGCTCCTTTCTGGCCTCAATCGCTCGAATGCTCGCTGGAACGTGATTGCTCAGCAAACCATGTTCGCTCAGTTCAACTTTGGCAATACGCCCTTCTTGCCGGGGGACTTCTTTAATCCGGATCAGTGGGATGGCTACGTAGTTCAGCGCGATCGCCTAATCCAATTCCTGCAGGCGCGTCAGCCCTCTAATCCCATCGTCATCACAGGCGACATTCACTCCAGTTGGGTTCACGACATCAAAACCGATTTCGACAACCCCGATTCGGAAACCGTCGGTACTGAATTCGTAGCTACCTCTATTTCTTCTAGCTTTGGGGGCAATGAAGAAGAAACCAACGCTGTGGTAGCTGCTGCCGTTCCTGGCAACCCACACACCAAGTTCTTCAATGGCCTACGCAAAGGCTACGTGCGCTGCACCCTCACACCGGCAACCTGGCAGGCAGACTATCGCGTTGTATCAACCATTCTGGAGGAGACCGCTGACGTCAGCACCCTTGCCTCCTTCGTAGTGGAAGATGGCCAACCCGGAGCGCAGCCCGCGTAACTCTGAGTACGGTAGCATCCTCTGCAGGATGAGAAAAAGGTGAATTCGCCCATGTCGCCATAGCTTTTGCACGATGGCCAAACTTTGATTGGCTCATCCTACAGTCTTTTTAGAGATAGCTTTTGCAGTCGATTAGCGGTCAGAGCTTCCCAAATATGGATTCATGCCAGGCAATGGTGATGGCATAGCAATCTTCCGTTTCCAAGTAACGCTGCATTAGCGTGGAATTTTCGGTAGTCCTAAACAGGTAAGGATGCATTGTAGTGGTGTATGAAGTACCAGATTGCGCCAATATGATTTTCTAGCTTCTTCGAGAACGACAACGTCTTCCGTACGAGCCTTGATACGCGCTGCC
>JBCBJE010000697.1:0-3534 GCA_038523735.1 Cyanobacteria bacterium J06626_18
ACAGGCTCCTTGGTCTTAGTGAGAACCAGGAGCACCCAACCTGCAAAAAGAGCTAAAAGTACCTGTTTGGAATCAGAAATATAGACTTGATACAGAGAAGCTATTAGAACTCCGATTCGAATCCATAAAGGCACGGACTTGAATCTGAATAGGTATAGGGCAAAGTAAACTGAAACTGTACAGGAGACGTAGTTTCCGGCACTCCCGCTTGAAGAGGCAAACACACCCGCTGTATTGTCGGCAACTGTACCGCCTCTTCGGGGATAAAGTCCCATCGGTATAAGGACAGATTGAGCCAGCGCCAGAACTAGATTCACACATCCAAAGCCCAGCATCCAGCGCCTGAACTGTCGGCAGCTTGCCTCTGAAAAGGACACGGCAATGATGGTTAGCAGAAATAGATAGGGTTGAGACTGAAGCAGAAATTGAGCTGCGATATTGACCCAACCGGCATTATTCACGAGCGCACTCGCAACCATAACGGCTAGGAAGAAGAGTATCGCAGTAATAATTTCCCAAACAATATAAATTTGTCTTCGATCTTTGGTGCGCGTTGTCGCTAGGACGACACAGAGCGTTACTGGAACGGTCAATAAATGACCAAAGTTAATCGGCGATGGCGCCCCGAAGTAGGACAGCAAGCGTGGAAAAAAGACAGTCGCAAACGTGAATAGCACCAAGATTGAGTTGCTAATCCCGCTCGACTTTTTTCTTTTTCCTACCGCTAGCGTATCCATAGGGGTTTCTAAGTCAGTCTTAAATCATCAGTTATTGACCTGCAGCGATCGCCTAGGGAATGCCTAGCCGGTCATAGAATCCCATCAGCTTTTGGGTGATATTTGCTTTGAGGAAGTTCGGATTGACGGGTGTAGACTCAGCTGGCTCAGTGTGCAAGGTTTGCACGATCGCCGCTTCCAGATTCGCGATCGCAGTATCGCCCAGCTCAAAGTAGGTGCAGGTATCGGAGCCGACTTCTCGAAAGATCGGAATTTGCGAGCAGACGACCCGACATCCCCAAAATAAGGCTTCCACGAGGGGAAGACAGAAGCCTTCCGTAGACGATGGCATGACAAAGACCTCACTGTGCTTATACAGCCAAACGAGTTCTTCATCGGCTAAGGCTGAAAGAAAAATCACGTTGTTCTGGATAGCCAAGGATTCTACGAGGTCATTGAGGTAGTCCGTCTTAGGCCCTAAGCTCCCAACAAGGACGAGCTTCATCGTTTTTGGCAGCACCTGCGCTTGCCGCAGATTGGCATACGCCTGAATCAGCCAGTCGAGATTCTTGTTTTTACGATGCTGGCCGACACACAGCAAAAATTTCAAATCCTCGGCTGGGAAAAGTGCTTGCGGAACTCTAAGCTCGATCCCGCTGAAATCGACATAGTTGTAGACGACATCGCGGTACTGCTTGATTTTTTCCTGGGGGAAGAAATGGTTGAGGGACTTGAGGGTTACGTGCGAAACACAAGTGAGGCCGTCGCTATTGTGGATGCATTGATTGAGGAATCCGCGATTGAACCACACTTGAGGATAGCCAAAATTCTCAGGAAATTCGTAGGGGTATAAATCATGAATGCTGGCTACGACGGGAGCCTTAAACCATTGCCGAATGAAGGGAAAGGGAAACGACATGTGGATGATATCGGGCTGGAGTTGCCGAGCCAGTTTAGGGAGTCCCAGCACAAACCACCGATTACGCGAGAGGGAACTGCCTTTGATGTCAACCGTGAGAAGCTGAATCTTGGCGGAGTCGAGCGTGAACGATCGCTCGAAATAGTCTTCCTGCCATTGGCCGATCACCAGGGTAATGCGATGAACGCGATCGCTGTCAGCCAGACACTGCGCTAGGTTCACAGCATGCCTGCAGACACCTGTGGGTTTGACGGGGCGATGTAAAACTGGAATCAGTACATGCATAGGTATCAATCCCTCTGACAAAATCACGCAACCACAAGCGTGTCAACGGCTGTAGCTTGATAGAGTGCATCTAGGCGTTCACCCACGGCAGTCCAGCTAAAATATTCGTCCACGTGACGGCGACCTGCTTGCCCCATTTGACGCTGCAAATCAGGGGCATGGGCTAGCTTGGTCATCGCGATCGCCATATCGCGAATCGCTTGCTGGGGATCTTGGCCCAATACCTTGAAGCCAGTTTGATCTGTAACCTGGATGGCCGGACCCCCCAAATTTAAGCAAATGACGGGTCGCCCCGCAGCCATAGCCTCCACACACACCCAACCACCCGAATCGTGCAAACTGGGATGCACCAGAGCATGACTTTCGCCTAGCCGTTCCAGCGTTTCTTCACGGGATAAACGCCCCCAGAATTTCACCTGCTTAGCCACACCACAGTCTTGCGCCAGCTGTTGCAGCGTCTCTAACTCTGGCCCATCTCCCACCAGCCAATATTCGGCATCCGGCAAGTTAGCTTCAGCAAACGCTTGAATGCCTAAGTGAAACCCTTTCCAGTGGAGTAAGCGCCCCATGCTAATAAATCGCACCGAGCGGGACGACGGCAATGGGTAAGCATTCAGAGCCGCAATTTCTTCCTCCAGTAAACCGACTTCCGGGACAATATCCACCTGCGAAGCCCCCATGCGGTAGAGCCGTTTTGCCGTATCGTCGGTCGTTGCCCGCACGATCGCGCTATTGCGGATGGTTAGGGCAACTAACGGATCCCGTTCGCCAATCTGCCGGACGCAATCCCGCGCCAGTTCATACAGTCGGGCCTTGAGGCTAAAGTCTTGCCAGAACTTGGGGGGAGCCGATTCGCCGCCGCCTACTGGTCCCCAGACAAACGGCACCGGCACACAAGCGATCAAACTCGGGGCCGAGTATTTGACGAACGTCACGTGATGTATCAGATCAAATCCAATCTCCCGATGTAAGCGGCGGGCGACAAAATAGGCTTGGATTTGCCAGAGATAGTAGTGAATCTGCATCGCACCCGATTGCCCCCAGCGCAGACTGTCTTGCCAGAAGGGGAGGGTGAAGTAGACAAAATGCAGATTGGGAATCGGGTTGGCCGCTAGCTCGGCCTCAATCGCGGCTTTACTTTCGTCCGGTCGGGTTAGGACCCAGACCTCATGACGTTTAGCGACTTCGCGCGCCACATTCCACCCGACGCCCCGCTCCGATCCTCTGCCGGGTTCACATGAATAGGCTGATATGAGTACTTTCATGGGTTGCTAGCCTCAGTACAGAAGAGGGTCAAGGAATGTTGGCAGGAATCCGGTCCATCGCATCGGGCGATGCAGCGGCAGCAGCAGATGCGGCTACCGGCACGCCCTTTTGAGCTTTGATGCGCTCAATGACCTCCCGGAAGGCATTGACTTCGCAGTACAGATCTTGCTCGCTGAAGACTTCACTTGAACGGTCGCTATAGCGTTGGCGCACCTCCGCGTCCGTCATTTCTAGCATGACTTCAGCCAGCGCCTCAGGGTTTCCGCAAGGATATACCAGGCCGTTGTAGCGATGACGCACCGTGTCGCTATAGCCCCAATTCCCGCAGCGATCGCTCAAAATCGGCGG
>JBCBJE010000698.1:0-3532 GCA_038523735.1 Cyanobacteria bacterium J06626_18
CTAACCAAATCTCAGCCCAGGGTGGGGTACATAGATTGAGGGACGAGGAATTGTTAGCCAGTGCCCTAGCCCGCGCCATCGCTACAGTAATCCAAGTGGGATCAGCCATCGGCTAGTTCTTTCATGGCATTGTGATACTGGGATGCTCCTTGCCTATAGGCTGCCATTACCGCATCAAACTCGGGGTTTAGTGCATCTCCTTCCTTCAAATTCAACTTGTCTAAAACTTCTTTAGGAAACGTAGTGCCAACAGAGTTGCCAAATTTTTGCAACTTAACTTGCATGATTCTATGCAATGTTTGGTTAGTCACTACTGTAGTTACACAGGCTGAAAGTCAGTTAGTAGCCGACGCAGCAGTAGCCTTTGCCGCATAACAAACAGGCAAATCAATGTTTACCAGGTCATATCTAACCTTAGCGATCTGTCCTCGGATTCTCAGGGAGAAACCCGTCATCCATCACTTCCTTTAGTTCAAACTCGCACTCATTCGGAAAGGTATCAACCGGGAGCATAGTTTCAGCAGCTGCTTGTTTAACACCCTCTCCGTAAGCCTCAGCAAACACACTTGCCAAATAAGGTTTAAGACTGGGCGAATCCTTGAGCGCTTCCAGAATGCGTCGTCGATGCTCAACGATGCTACCAGCGCAGCTTCCGGTTTTCTGAGTGGGCTGATATTGCCATTTCAGCAGATGTAGCAGGAGAACGATTAGGTCGTTTTTCAGACTGCGTCGTTCCCGCTTCCCCATATCTTCAATTTCTTCAATCAGGCTGGCCCAATCTACGTGAGCATAGTCATGGTGACGCAGCTTCTCTACAGTCGCAGAAATCCATTGCACATAGTCTGTCTCGTACAGTGCTGAAGGATGATCGCTTGAAAGAGGCCTAGTCGCTTCCATGACTGTCTTGACTACAGTGGGATAGGTCCGACACAGGTGTTTCAAGCTTAACAGCGATCGCGAGAATGCTTGAGTGCGATCGTAGACTTCATGGAGCTTGGACTGGTGGGCAAGGCTTGATAGTCTCAGCCAGAAGACTTTAGTTGGGAGAGTGTAAGGGCATCACAAATGACAAATCAGCACGCAAGTTACAATTGGGGCCAACTTGAGGGAAGACCCACGGCATTCTTCTAAATTCAATACTCTCCACTGCTCCAGAGAAAGTTTTCGGTATGGAAGCACGACTGAATCAACTATCACTGCTAAACATCTCCGCGTAGGGTGGCACCCTCCCTATTGATGTCCTAAATCAATCGCCGAACTTGAGACGATAGCGGTGATTGGCAACCGATTCTACAATGCCCAGCGCAATAAAATTCGTCAGCAGTGCAGATCGCCCGTAACTCATCCAGGGCAGCGGAATGCCGGTTACCGGGGCGAGGCCAATCGTCATGCTGATATTGATGGCGACCTGAAAAATGATCATTGAAAACACCCCGATCGCCAACAGCGACCCAAAATTATCTTTGGCGTTCTGGGCAATAATCACCAGTCGTAGACAGATAAACCAAAAGGCCGCGACGACGGCGATCGCTCCGACAAAGCCCCACTCTTCCCCTATGGCAGAGAAGATAAAATCCGTATGCTGCTCGGGAATGAAGTTCAGCTGGGTCTGAGTGCCCTGGTGCAATCCTCGGCCCCAGAGCTGACCCGCCCCGATCGCAATCCGCGACTGAATCAAGTGATAGCCGCCGCCGAGGGGATCTTTATCTGGGTCCAGGAACAGGATGAGGCGATCCTTTTGGTAGTCCTTCAGGAAACCCCAGAAGACTTCCCCCAGCTTGCCTGATACCAAGTTGATGGCTGTTGCCGAGACCGTGCTAAACAAGCGCCAGGGTAAGGTGAACCAAGCTGTTATGCCCATCCCAACTGCCCACAACAGCCAAATTGGAATGGAGAAATGAAAGATGATAGCGGCAATCAAAGGCGACAGCATTAGCACCAGCCAGCCTAGATTGACGTTGGACCAGTAGAGCATCCCCAGCGTAATGGCCCCGAAAACCAGCGATGTTCCCAGGTCAGGCTGGACAAACACGAGCGCCCAGGGAACCCCGCCAATCAAAAGTGCTCGGATCACACCCATCAGCGTTGTCGAAGAGCGGTCCTTTAATAAAGAGGCCAAAGTAATGATAAGGCCTAGCTTGGCAAACTCAGAGGGCTGAACATTGAAGCCAAAAAGCGTAATCCACCGCTGAGCGCCATATCCCGAAGTCCCCACGAAAATAACGGCAATGAGGGAAAGGTTGACGGCAGCGTAGATAATCCACTGCCACTGCAGCAGTATTTCGTACCGAATGCGGGCAACCCACAATGCCAATGCGATGCCGATTATGCCTAGAAAGAAATGATTCCAGCCGTAAATTGTGGCATTCAAATTAAGCTGCGTGCTGGCAATGACTAGGCTAGCAAAGCCCATTAGGAGTATGGGGGTCAAAAACAGCAGCCAGTCGACCTGCTGCCAAGCTTGCAACCACCGTTTCCAATTGGAGTTGATACGAAAAGAATTTGCCATGGGGAATTACCTGATCCGACCACAGAATATGACGGATTGCGCTCCGTGTCAGGACATCAACGTCAGGATACCAAGGTCAAGATGTTAATGCCGCAACCGAGATTTTGGCGGCGACTGACTTGGCAATATTGGTGAGGGCGATCGCTGATGCCGACTCAGGATGTTCGACGACAATGGGTAAGCCGCGATCGCCACCTTCCCGCACCGTCATTTCCAACGGCACAGCACCAATCAACGGTACACCTAGTTCCTGAGCTGCCTTTTCACCACCACCCGAGCCAAAAATGTCATAGCGCTTATCCGGCATGTCAGGGGGAATAAAGTAGCTCATGTTTTCCACAAGGCCCAGTACCGGCACCTGCAGCTGCTGGAACATCCGCAAACCGCGGCGTGCATCAGACAGGGCAACCGACTGCGGCGTCGTCACAATCACGGCTCCTGCCATCGGTACCGCTTGCGCCAAGGTCAGCTGAGCATCGCCCGTCCCTGGTGGCATATCCACCACCAAATAATCCAACTCGCCCCACTGCACCTGATAGAGGAACTGGCGAATCACTCCATTCAGCATTGGCCCCCGCCAGATCACTGGCTGGTCGCGGTCAATCAAAAAGCCCATCGACACCATCTTGACGCCATGGTTAAATGCCGGATCAAGGACTTCGCCCTGCGCACCTTGCTGTACCTTTACCGATGCTTCATTCAACCCCAGCATCATCGGCGCATTCGGCCCATAAATATCGGCATCAATCAGTCCTACCTTCGCACCAGTCTGAGCCAAGGCTACGGCGATATTGACCGCAACAGTGCTTTTACCCACTCCGCCCTTACCACTGGAAACCGCCATAATATTCTTCACGCCGCTGATGCCCTGTCGATCCGGCAACGCTTTCTGCTGCGGCGTTTCTGCCGTTACCGTCACATCCACAGACTGCACTCCCGGCAACTGGCGTATCGCTTTCTCACAGTCCTCGACGATGAACTCGCGCAGCGGACAGGCAGGCGTCGTCAGCACCAAGGTAAAAC
>JBCBJE010000699.1:0-3527 GCA_038523735.1 Cyanobacteria bacterium J06626_18
ATCAATTTAAGCTCCAGATTTACACCAGCTTGGCCCAGGGCTACATCGCCTATTAGTTGGAAGTCAGGTGTTTTATCCTTACCACTTAAGGACTACCTTTGGCCGTAATGCTTCGTCCAAGGATTGAGCCCAGCGCAACAGTAACAATAAAATCGAATGCATTCAGCTGGGCTAGCGATCGCTTACCAGATACGCGCAACAAAAATACTAAGCTAAAATAGGCCGCGGTACCGACAACTATAATGCGAGTAAGCGGTTCAATCCCTTGATACCAGAAGACGACTCTGTTCATTGTCAATTGTGAGAAATACTCGACGTATCTAGCTAAAAGCGTTGAACTTACAACAAGACACAAACACTATTGTTCAATCTAGGGAAATTTGCTCTGTTTGTTTTCTATCCAAAGTAGGATTACGGAGTTTAGTTGGAGCAGTGCCAAGTTTACAAAACACGATTCAAATCAAGTTAAATGGAGATGAACTTGGCATAATAGGTTGATACTACGAGGCAATCCATATCAAAGTTTTGCACCTTCCCAAAGCAAAACTTAAGTAGCAGTTGTCGGAGTGACTTTAGGCACCTGTCAACCTTGGGTACGTATGGTTACTATGGGCATTGGCAGGAACTGATACTTCAGTGCATCTGTCTGGGATAGTAATTTCCCGTCGTTACGCCTGCCCAGGTTTACATAAATACCTATTGTGTTTTTTTTGACCCGCTCCCTAGCTATACAGCACCGTCTCAACCTTGGCTTGTTTTATATCTTGCAGCTATTGGCACTCGGGACCTTGGGGCTGTTGACAGCTTGCTCTAGCTTTTCACAAGCTCAAAACGAGTCGTCACCGGTCGTTGAAGCTGTACCGACGCCAACAGTAGTGGCGTTAGGTCGTTTAGCTCCCGATGGAGAAGTCATCAAACTGTCAGTGCCAAATGCCGAAGATAGCCGTGTTAACCAGATCTTGGTGGCTGAAGGCGACACTGTCGAAGCCGATCAGGTGATTGCCATTCTCCAAGGATTTGAGCGACGACAACGGGATTTGGAAGAAGCCCGGAAAACGGTTGAGTTCTATCAGGCGAGGTTAGATCAGCTGCAGGCTGGCAGTGGTGGGGATGCTGAAGTCGCGGCTCAGGAGGCCGCGATTGCCCGTCTAGAGGCTCAGTTGCGAACGGAACAGTTAGAGCGCGAAGCCGCGATCGCCAGTGCCGAGGCTGATGTCCGGCAAGCCCAGCAAGACTATACTCGGGACGCTGACCTGGCAGCAGCGGGAGCGATTAGCCAACAAGCACTAGAGACCTCTCAGCAAACCTTGGAAACCACTACCGCCATGCTGGATCAACGTCGAGCCCAGCTCGCCAATACCCTGGAAACCTTGGAGCAGCAAATTTCGCAAGAGCAAAACAACCTAGCTCAACTGCGTGAGGTGCGCCCCGTCGATCGACAGGTTGCGCAAGTAGAGCTGGATCGGGCTCGAATCGCGGTAGAGCAGCGCCAAGCCGATTTGGAAGATACTCAGGTACGTGTACCGGTAGCGGGGCAAATTTTACGCATCAACACCCGCGTAGGGGAACAGGTCAATACTCAGCAGGGCATCGTTGAACTGGGGCGGACCGAGCAAATGTATGCAATCGCCGAAGTTTACGAAACTGATATTGTCCGCGTCCAGACAGGGCAGCCCGCCACAATTACCAGCGAATATGGCGGCTTCGAGGGCGAGGTTCGCGGCATTGTGGATCATGTGGGCCTCCAGATTGGCGATCGTCAGCTTTCGGAAGGCTCTTCGAACCCGACTCAAGATGAAAACGCCCGTATTGTCGAAGTCAAAATTCGCATTGTGCCTGAAGACAATCCCAAAATCGCAGCTCTCACCAATATGCAGGTGCGAGTTGCGATCGATGTGTCCGCCTCGTAAATGGCCCTGCCAAGAACTCTCACAGACACTTTTTATGAAATTTCCCTTCCTTCAGCCCCTCTTGAATCGCCTGCGCTACGACCGCCCCTTGGGATGGGCGCAGATTTCGCATCAGAAAACGCGGCTGATTGTAGCCATGACGGGCGTCGCCTTTTCCAACATCCTCATCTTTACCCAGCTAGGGTTACGAGCCTTATTGTTTGAAGGCATCACCCTACTGCCAGAAGCGCTTGAGGGTGATCTGTTCATGATGTCAGCCTTTGCACCCACCATCGATTTCGGATCCTTTCCCAAGGTCTATCTCTACCAAGCAGATGCTGTGGAAGGCGTCGCCTCTAGCCGTCCTATCTATCTAGGTTCTGCCAACTGGGTGAATCCCCTCGATTTGGAAGCTACTGATCAATCCCGAGGCAGCGGCTTTAATCTATTCGCCAACCGCGCCAAGATTGTCGCCTTCAATCCCGCTCAGCCCGTGCTATCTATACCCGAAGTCAACCAGCAGCTCGATCGTCTGAACGAACCGGATGCAGTGCTCTACGATCGCCTCTCGCAAGAGAGATTAGGACCTATTGCTGACCTGTTCGATGAGCAGGGCGATGTGCTCACAGTCATGAATAACCGCCGCGTTCGGGTTGTAGGATTGTTCGACCTGGGCAGCACGCTGTTTGACTATGCCCACGTCATCATGAGCGACTGGAACTACGCCCGTCGAACGGGAACGGCCAGTTTGGATGATGTTAGTGTTGCTAGCCTGCACTTAGAACCCGGAGCCGATGCCGAAACCGTGCGATCGCGCCTGCAGTCCACCCTGTCCAAAGATATTAAAGTGCTCACTAAAGAAGAGCTGATTACCCTGGAAACCGATTTCCAAGAATCCTTTCCTAACGGCAAAGTGCTCAACTTTGGAGCCGCCATGGGCTTCGTCGTCGGCGTCGTAATTGTCTACCAGGTGCTGTACACCGATGTCAGCGACCACCTGCCTGAATATGCCACCCTCAAAGCCATGGGCTATTCCGACCGAGCCCTGCTGGGAGTCGTCCTCCAGGAGGCCCTGATTCTGGCTGTACTCGGCTTCATTCCTGGCTATTTCGCCTCCTACGGCGTCTACGGCCTGCTCACCTGGCTCACCCGCATCCCCCTCACGATGAAAGCCACCGTCGTCTTCCAAGTATTTCTACTCACCCTTGTAATGTGTATCGTATCTGGAGCAATCGCGATGAACAAATTGCGATCGGCAGATCCGGCGGATGTGTTTTAGGGTTGTTTCTTCGTTCTTGGTTCTACTTTGCGGGAAGGGCATAACCCTACGTTCTTCGTTCTTCGTTGTTTGTTTTTGGTTGATAGTTGTTCGTTGATGGTCGGTGGGGTTGGGACGAGGCATTTGGAGCGTAGAGTCTTAGTGTGCGATAAAGATGCAGGCCAAATGCCTTGCCCTTAAGGGATTTTGCTCCCTATCTCTCCATCACTCCATTACTCCATTACTCCCCCTTACCCTCCCACCCCAATGCCCTCAATAGTCTCCATCCAAAACCTCACTCACAGCTTCGGTAAGGGCACACTGCAGCGGCAGGTGTTGCATGACGTGAATTTGGAGTTGCGTGCGGGTGCACCCGCACG
>JBCBJE010000700.1:0-3526 GCA_038523735.1 Cyanobacteria bacterium J06626_18
ACTGTCGCAAGCCGAGGTGAACTGGCAGTAAGTCATTAGCGAGCCGCTGCCAGCCCTCCGACCGGCTTAGTTGTCTGCTGTTACGATCACGCCCACGGGACAGGCTACGTTAGTCCCGTGGGCGTGATCGTAACAGCAGACAACTAAGCCGGTCGGAGGGCTGGCAGCGGCTCGCTAATGACTTACTGCCAGTTCACCTCGGCTTGCGACAGTACATATTGCGCCAGTGTTTGAATTTCGTCCTCGCTGAGGCGCTCTTGATAAGGACGCATCAGGCCTTTGCCCTGGGCGATCAGCGTTGCGATCTCACTGACATCTGTGTAGCCGTTGCGCTGTAGCGCTCGCTGCTTCAAGTTTTTGCCTCGGCGAATCACATTGCCACCGCCAGGATGACAGCCCGCGCAGTTCGATTCAAACAGCCTTGCCGCCGTGGGCAAGGGCGGCGAGGCTGTCTCTGATGCGTCAGCCCGGGCCAGGCCCGGGTTAATGACGCTCCCCAAACAGACAATTAATAAACAAACCACCAGTACTTTCACAGGCCTGCTACCCCTTCGAATCACATTGTTGAGCTGCCTCATTTTAGTCGAGCGCCAACTGCCCTGGGGATCACTTCAGCCTGGCACCGTTTGAGACAGAATCCTACCAGCCGTCGCTAAAACGGTCCGAAGGGAGTAAAATGACAGGTATATTAAGAAAATATAAATCCGCTTCAGGTCCATCTTCAGCCGAGCCCCAACCTCACCTGTCTGCTCGGAATTGTTTGACTCAAACAAAAAAGTGGCCGCTGCCTTAAAACGCCTGTTTTAATATCCGCAACCCTTAAAGAAGCTATTCTTACAGAAGCCTCGCTGGTTTCCGAAGCCCTTGAGTGCACGCCTTCTCGTTGGCATTTTTACAGACTCCGACCCAGTTGCCGAATCCCTCAAGCAACGTCTAGTCCACAGCGCCCTAGTTGTCAGTTGGAGCGCCTCTGAGCCTGAGTTTATTGACTGGGTAACCGACAATCGCCATCGCATCGATTGCCTAGTCATTCAGCAAACGTCTCAGCCTTCCATTCTTGAGGCGCTCCAGACGCGCAGTATTTTGTTACCGGCGATCGCAATCCAGGCTGACCGGAACGCTACTCGTTTCCACGCTTACCACGAAGCCGTCGTCTATCTACCCCCCACTCAGTTTGACCAACTCGAAGACAAAATCAGCAACGCCATTGAGCGCTTCATCCAGATTCCGACAGAGGAAAACCATCCTGCCAATGCGCCTGTACAGCAGTCCGAGGACAACCAGATCTTCCTGCTCAGTCTGCAGCAGCAGCGCCTGATCGAAAAGCTACAAGAACGGTTAGGGTACTTGGGCGTGTACTACAAGCGAAGCTCTCAAAACTTCTTCCGAAATATGACGCCTGAAGAGCGTCACGAATTTCTAACTCAGCTCCGCCAGGACTATCGACGCATCATCCTGACCTACTTCTCAGAAAACCAAGACTCTGGGAAAACCTCAACCAACAGATTGACGACTTTGTCAACCTGACGTTTTTCGCCGACATCTCCGTGTCAAAAATTGTAGAGATTCACATGGAGCTCATGGATGATTTCTCCAAACAGCTTCACATAGAGGGTCGGAGCGAAGATATCTTGCTAGACTACCGACTAACCCTGATCGACGTCATCGCCCATCTCTGCGAGATGTATCGCCGCTCTATTCCTAGAGAACAGTAAGCTATGACTGCCGCCAAAAAGACTTACATCCTCAAACTCTACGTAGCTGGCAATACTCCCAACTCTATTCGAGCGTTGAAGATGCTCAACAACATTCTGGAGAAAGAGTTCCAAGGCGTCTACGCGCTCAAGGTGATTGATGTCCTCAAAAATCCTCAGCTCGCAGAGGAAGACAAAATTCTAGCCACTCCTACCCTTTCAAAGATTCTGCCGCCGCCCGTTCGCCGCATCATTGGAGACCTTTCCGACCGCGAGCGCGTCCTCATCGGTTTAGACTTGCTCTACGACGAATTAAGAGAGGACGAAGCCTTTAGCTAGCAAGACCGCAGCCGCTAGCAACGCCGAGCGCTTCCGCCCCTGCCGTCCCAGAGATCAGCTCATTATTAATACACAGGCTTTCCTGCAAACCCGCGATGTAGGATAATTTTCTTTAGAAACACTTAATTTTGCTTCATTTCCCATGAGTCAGCCCTCATCAGCAGAGCAGACGAATCCATCCCAGATCAAGGGCGTGCAGAAAATTCGCACGATGATCGAAGGATTCGATGACATCAGCCACGGTGGGCTACCTGTGGGCCGCTCCACGCTTGTCAGTGGCACGTCCGGCACCGGCAAAACGCTGACGGCGGTTCAGTTTATCTATAACGGCATTACCGAATTCGATGAGCCTGGCATTTTTGTCACCTTCGAAGAATCCCCACGGGATATCATCACCAATGCCTTCAGTTTCGGCTGGGACCTGCAACGGCTGATCGACGACGGCAAACTCTTCATTCTCGATGCTTCGCCCGATCCAGAAGGGCAAGAAATCGTCGGCAATTTCGACCTGTCAGCGCTGATTGAGCGGATTCAGTACGCTATTCGCAAATACAAAGCTCGGCGTGTTTCGATTGACTCGGTCACGGCCGTTTTCCAGCAGTACGATGCGGCGAACGTCGTACGGCGCGAAATCTTTCGCCTCGTCGCTCGCCTCAAGCAGATGGGCGTCACGACGCTAATGACCACCGAGCGGGTCGAAGAATACGGTCAGGTTGCCCGTTACGGGGTCGAAGAATTTGTCTCGGATAACGTGGTCATTGTCCGTAATGCGCTAGAGGGCGAACGCCGACGCCGCACCATCGAAATTCTCAAGCTGCGCGGCACCACTCACATGAAAGGGGAATATCCCTTCACCATTACCAACCAAGGCATCAACATCTTCCCGTTAGGGGCCATGCGCTTGACCCAACGCTCATCCAACGTGCGAGTCTCGTCTGGCGTCGAGCGGCTAGATGAAATGTGCGGCGGTGGCTTCTTTAAAGACTCCATCATCCTGGCGACGGGCGCGACCGGCACCGGCAAAACCATGCTGGTCAGTAAGTTCATCGAAACCGGCTGCAAGTCGAACGAGCGGGCCATTTTGTTTGCCTATGAGGAGTCGCGCGCGCAGCTGTCGCGGAATGCCTACTCCTGGGGTATCGACTTTGAAGCCCTAGAGCAAGCTGGGCTGCTCAAGATTATCTGCGCCTACCCGGAGTCTGCCGGATTAGAAGACCACCTGCAAATTATCAAGTCTGAGATTGCCCAGTTCAAGCCTTCGCGCATCGCCATCGACTCTCTATCGGCCCTTGACCGGGGGGTTAGCAATAACTCCTTCCGACAGTTTGTGATTGGCGTAACCGGCTATGCGAAACAGGAAGAAATTACCGGGTTTTTCACCAATACCACCGAGCAGTTCATGGGGTCGCACTCGATCACAGACTCCCATATTTCCACCATTACTGACACGATCTTGATGCTGCAGTACGTCGAGATTCGGGGTCAGATGTCAC
>JBCBJE010000701.1:0-3520 GCA_038523735.1 Cyanobacteria bacterium J06626_18
CACATTTGGTGATTCTCCCTTCGGGTTAGACTCAGGAGTCGTTTTAAGCACAGGCATTGCCGCAGAAATCCCGGGTCCCAATACAGTCGATGTGGGCTCTTCTAACGCCGATCTAAGCACAGCGTTTGGGCCGACTATCGGTGCCCCAGGGGCGCTGCTTGATAGTGCTAAATTCGAGGTCAGCTTTGATGCCGATGAGACAGTAGACCAGCTCCTCTTTCAATATGTTTTTGGGTCCGAGGAGTTTTTAGATTTTGCCGGCAGTAACTTCAATGACTTCTTTACTTTGGAGTTGAATGGAGTAAACCTAGCTCTCCTCAATGATTCTGTTGGTAGTGACAATCTGGTCAATGTCAACAACCTGGTGGGAAGTCCCGCGGGTCCCTTCAGTACAGACTATATCGATAATCCAGCAGGCCCTGATACGCTCACAAAGCTAGATGGTTACACCCAGGTCCTCACATTTGCAGGCGATGTCAATACTGGCAGCAACACCCTGGCGATCCAGATTGCTGATGTCTCGGATGGCATTGTCGATTCGGCAGTCTTCATCAAAGGGGAGTCTTTACGGACGGTGCCAGTTGCCCCCCAGGCTGTCCCCGAACCGTCAGCGATCGCCAGTCTTATGCTGCTTGGTGTTTTGAGCCTAGGCGCTAGCGCCAAAGGTCGCAGCATCGAGGCATAGTCTGCTTCTATGTAGCCTTTCTGAATGAGGGTGTTGGCCAGTTGTCCAGCTTAGACTGATGGCGGCACCCCATAACAACGATGGTACTGGGACCTAGGGCAGCCCGTCTGGTAACGACCACACTATTACCGGCAGCAGCCTCCCTGCTAACAACCAGAATCTAGACAATCATCTAGACCAAAACACCCCTAATGGTTGCCTGGCAGAGATAGCGCCTGTAGCCAACGTATCTTAAACGGTAGCGAGTTCGGGTTGGGCCTGAAGTGAAGAGGCAGACGATTCTGCCGTGCAATACACCTCAGCAGAATTATTGGGACTCTCAATCAGCTTGACCTTGTGCAACTCAGCGCCCGTTTGCGCGATCGGGTCGCGCAGTAAATCACGAATCCGGACAGCGATATTTTCTGCCGTAGGCACGACTTCCGCAAAGTAAGGAATGTCTTTATTCAGAAACGTGTGGTCGAAGGGTTCCACCACAGAGTCATCGATAGCCTGCTGCAGCTCACCCAAGTCAGCAATCATGCCGGTTCTGGGATCGATTTGACCGCTGACAGTCACTTCGAGATGGTAGTTGTGCCCGTGTCCATTCGGACGGGCGCATTTGCCGTAGATTTCGACATTCTCCTCATAGCCGAGAGTCGGTAGCGCTAAACGGTGAGCAGCGCTGAAGTGAGTACTGATGGTGAGATATGCTTCCATGCCATTACCTGTGTATTCAGACCAAAGTTCGGGATGTTCAAACAGTTGGATTTTGACGATGGGTAGGTGGGGGGACAAACGATTCCAGATCACCCGTGCCATGTGTTCGGTCGTGGGCAACGTTTCCTGAAATTCGGCCCAGGTATCGTTCAGGTGGGAAAAATCCAGCTGACTGGTGATTTCGCGTTTAATTACTTGCTTGACATCAGAGAGGTTAAGAACCATACCGTACTGGTCTAGCTCACCCAACATCGATACATAGAGGACGTAGTTGTGCCCATGGCCAGGGGAACGAGTGCAGGGGCCAAACTTGGCTTGGTTTGCGGCCTCGCTGAGTTCTGGTAACCAGTACCGATGGCTAGCGGAGAACTGGGCGCGCCGATTGATGATGCATTCCATAGGCGATGGCGTCGTTTTGTTTACGTTCTGTAAAGCTTCTTGTAACCAGCATAGAGGAAACTGCTACCGGCTGTGTGAGAACGGGATTACTAAAAGTGAGCGCGATCGCACCTCATCGGCAGCAAAAATTCGTGAAGCTTTGTTGCTAAACCTCCTCATATTCCGTATGGAAAGGGAGGAGAAACATTATCGAGCAAGCGTTTCAGCTCTATCGATATGTAGACTTTTATTTTCATGAGTTGCTGACACAAGCTCAAAACCGTAAAATTGAATACAGAATGAACCACCGTTCATCTCAAGAGCCTTGATCGTATGTACTAGCTTTTCGCACCGAATTGAGGCCACTCTGAGACGGAAGTAGGGAACACCCTGAAGGAACGCGCCTTTTCCCATTCTGAATCTGAGTAGATCCATAAGTTTGGAGACGAATTATGAAACTTTGTTACCGTGGCGTTGAGTACGATTACACTCCCCCTGCTTTGGAAGTATCCGAGAGTGAAGCTCTAGGGCAGTACCGGGGACGTTCCCTACGTTTTTCCTACGTTAAGCATGTGCCCTTTCCTCAACCTGAAGCAGACTTGAGTTTCCGGGGCGCCACTTATCATGCCGATACCCATGGGCAGGTAAAGCCTGCGGCAACGTCTCAAGAAGCGCCCCAGCGCTCCAAGTTCATGCCCGTATTCGATTCCATGGCAGCTGCAAGACGTCAGTTGTTACAAGAGTCAGCTAATATTCATCAAGAGAACATTCGCCGCTCTTTGGCGCACCGCATTGAAGTTGCTCAAGCTCGTGGTGATGTAGGTCTTGTGCGTCAGTTAGAAGACGAGATGCATCAGCTTGCCTAGGCACTACATCGACTTCTGGTATCTACTATTTCTCCAGGCAGGGTGTGAAAGTTCGTTCTCGTACCTATCTGGGTGAATCAGGTTCAGCTGTGCTGTAGCTGTCACTGGGTGTGTGCGATTCGTACACACCCTTTTTGGTGGAAATTTTCCCTTTCACGTCGCATTCAATGCATGCTGCATACACCTCGTTTGATTGAGATAAAGGGAGGAAAAGGAGCGGTCAAAGGATAATGCTTTGTAAGGGTGCTTGGACAATCAGTTTATAGATACAGTGGATGGATTTCTAAATCTCTATAAGCCCGGCGGATGGACGTCCCACGACTGTGTTGCTAAAGTTCGCCGATTGCTAGGGCAGAAAAAGGTGGGGCATGGTGGGACACTCGATCCGGCGGCCTGGGGCGTGTTGCCGATCGCTCTCGGACGCGCTACGCGACTCCTGCAGTTTCTGCCCAGTGACAAAGCCTACCGTGCGGTTATTCGCTTTGGGCTAACGACGACAACAGACGATTTAGAAGGAGAAGTGGTGACTTCACAGTCGACTGCTGAATTAACGGAAGCGACTGCGATCGCAGCCCTGGCCCAATTCATCGGTACGATTGACCAAATTCCCCCCCGCTACAGTGCAGTACAAGTCCAGGGTAAGCGCCTGTATGATCTCGCCCGCAAAGGCCAAGACGTCAATATTCCAACGCGCACAGTAACAGTTCACACCATCACTCCCATCAAGTGGGAAGCGGGTGAATTTCCCGAATTGACAGTAGACATTACCTGCGGTGCTGGAACATATATTCGTTCTATTGCCCGCGACTTAGGCACTTTCCTAGACGTTGGCGGCACCCTCGCAGCGCTGGAGCGGACCCAAAGCAGTGGCTTTACAATCGACAACAGCCTG
>JBCBJE010000702.1:0-3515 GCA_038523735.1 Cyanobacteria bacterium J06626_18
AAACCTGATCTAGAAACCGTGCCCACTTTGGGTCATGCTATTACCGAGATGGTTTTCAGGAGAGAAACAATGGCTGAGCTGGATCCGGTTAAGTTGATGAAGCGGGAAGTCGGGCGCGCCGCTGCCGCTCAAGTGACATCGGGCACGGTACTCGGATTGGGGACTGGCTCAACCACTGCCTTTGCCATTCAATTTATCGGCGAGCGGCTGGCTTCTGGTGACCTGACTGACATCAAAGGCGTACCCACCTCGTTTCAGGCATCCGTTCTGGCCAAAAAGTACGGTATCCCACTGACGACCTTAGACGAAATCGATCGCATTGACCTTGCGATCGACGGTGCCGACGAAGTGGACCCTCAGTTCAACCTCATCAAAGGCGGCGGTGCTGCTCACACCCGTGAAAAGATTGTCGATGGCCTGGCTGAAAAATTTATTGTTGTGGTCGATAGCTCCAAGCTCGTAGACAAGCTCGGCAGCACCTTTCCTCTGCCCGTCGAGGTCTTGCCCATGGCCGTCGCCCCTATTACGCGTGCCTTAGAAGGGCTCGGCGGCACCGTCGAACTCCGCATGGGCGTTAATAAAGACGGTCCCGTCATTACCGACCAAGGCAATATGGTCCTTGATGCTAAATTCGACGCGATCGCCGACCCCGAAGGCTGGGAAAAACTCATCAACAACATCCCTGGCGTCTTGGAAAACGGCCTCTTCGTTGGCGTCGCTACTGAAGTGCTGGTCGGTGAGGTCAATGACGGTGAGGCATCGGTGCGAAGCCTTTAGGTAGAAAGTGGACGGTAGTGGGTAGTGGGTAACTGGAATTCGAAACTTACTATCTACCCTCTACTCTCCACCCTCTACCCTTCCACGCCCCCACTCCCCATTCGCTAAGATAAGCGCGTACTCAGTCTCCAACTCTTACTGCTGACCAATGCAATATCGACGTTTTGGCCGCACTGAACTCCAGATGCCTGTGTTTTCGTGTGGAGGGATGCGATATCAGCATGCCTGGAAAGATACGCCGCAGTGGCAGATTCCCAAGAAAAACCAAGAAAACTTAGAAGCAACGATTCGGCGATCGCTAGAAGTTGGGATTAATCACATCGAAACAGCGCGGGGCTATGGCAGCTCGGAAACGCAGCTAGGTCAGATATTGCCGACGTTTCCTCGCGATCAGATTATGGTGCAGACCAAAGTGTCGCCCAAGGCGGATCCGAAAGAGTTTCGGATGGTGCTAAAGCAATCCTTGCAGAACCTACGGCTAGACTACATTGACCTGCTAGGCATTCACGGCATTAACACCGACGAGCTGCTGGAATATACCGTGCGGCCCGGGGGCTGCTTAGATGAGGCTCGCAAGTTTCAGCAGCAAGGGCGGGTTCGCCACATCGGATTTTCTACCCACGGCCCAACGCGCGTTATTGTCAACGCTATTGAGACCGGTCAATTTGATTATGTAAACCTGCATTGGTACTACATCCGGCAAGACAACTGGCCTGCGATCGCCGCCGCCACCCGCCAGGATATGGGCGTTTTCATCATTAGCCCCACAGACAAAGGCGGACATCTCTACAGTCCACCCCCAAAGCTAGTGGATTTGTGTGAACCGCTCAGTCCTATCGTCTTCAATGATCTGTTCTGCCTCAGCCATCCTGAAGTTCACACCCTCAGCCTGGGAGCTGCCCGTCCCTCCGATTTCGACGAGCACTTGAAAGTACTCCCTCTCCTGGATCAGGTACAAACGGTGTTACCTCCCATTCTCAAACGATTGGAGCAAGCCGCGATCGACGCCCTGGGGCAAGACTGGCTCCGTACCTGGAAAGTGGGTCTACCCAGTCCTGAGAAAACCCCTGGCAACATCAATATCCCCGCCATCTTGTGGCTACGGAACCTGGTAAAAGCCTTTGATCTGCAAGAGTATGCCGAAGCCCGCTATAACATGCTAGGCAATGCCGGGCACTGGTTCCCTGGCAAGAAAGCTGACCGATTAAACGAAGTCGACTTGCGTGCCGCAATCGCCCAAAGCCCCCACGCCGATAAGATTCCGGCTCTGTTAGCAGAAACTCACGATCGACTCAAGGGCAAGGCGGTGCAGCGGTTGTCTAGTTCGTAGGCGGCATGACCACTTTAGTCGCCAAGCCTAGTTTTTGGAGTAGCGCGATCGCCCACCAAGTCATATCTACCTGCCACCATTTTCGGCCTGCGGGAGCCACGTTGGGATAGGCATGGTGGTTGTTATGCCAGCCTTCGCCGTAAGTAACGATCGCAGCCCACCAGAGATTGCGAGAATCATCTTCACAGTCGTAGGTGCGGTTGCCCCACAGGTGGCACACCGAGTTGATAAACCACGTGCAGTGCCATAGCAGAACCAGGCGCAAGAATACACCCCAAATGACGAAATCCCAGCCGCCCATCGCATACAGAATCAGCGCAACAGGAATTTGCAGTACCGGGAAGTATTTATCCAGCCAGCGATACACGGGATCTTTCGCTAAGTCAGGTGCTAACTTGGCATAGGCATCATACTCAAAAAACTCGGGACGGCGATATAGCACCCACTGCATGTGGCTCCACCAAAGTCCTCGCTGGGCTGAATAAGGATCTTTCTCGCGATGTTCCGTATGTAAATGATGCTGTCGATGCCCCGCCACCCAAAAAATAGGACTGCCTTGAACCGCCAAACAGCCGAAGATTGCCAGCATATATTCCAGCCACTTGGGAACTCGCAAACTACGGTGAGTTAGCAGACGGTGAAACCCTAAGCAAATACCCAGACTACCGGTAAGCCAGTGAAGGAATAGCGTAATCCCCAACGCGGGCCAAGAAAAATGCCAGGGTGCCAGCAGCGCAACGGCATGGATGGCGGCGAAAAAAGTGAATCGAACCCAGGAAAAGGGACCGACTTCATGGTTTTTGGGCGATCGCGCGGGTGCAATCAGCTCATTAGCAGGTGGCTTGATAGCCTCAGAAATCATGGGAGTTCTCAAATGACGTGTGCAACTTGGGCTTTTATCCGCTAAAAGCCTCTCAGCTCCTGCAATCTGCCAGCATCCCCCACTAGAGGCAGAAGATACAAGTCAATGAAACACATAGATTGCAGGGCTACACACTATTGTCCGTTACAGTCCGTAATAATTCAAAGTCTTTTGTTGAGAGTAGATCTCCGGAGTTGCGTGAACTGTTGCCCCTTGTGTCGGATGAAGCCAGCTTTCTTGAGTTTGCTAAAGCGTTTCTGGCCAATCGTCAAGCTAAGGTAGCATCTATCCGTGAATCTGTTGATGTGCCAGATCAAAGAGCACACGGATGGCGGAATCACAGTATTGAGGATTTTTTTGATGCTGCGATCGCATGGGCAGACTCTACCGATATCGGCGAACAGCAGGGTATTCCCAAACGAAATATTTGGCATAGAGTAGTGAACTTTCCCTGCCGCGGCAAGGTTTACGAGTAATCTCATGCAATATAGAGACTCGGCAACTGATGCTTCAAGCGTTTCAAGCCGATGCCTTGATGTAACCTGT
>JBCBJE010000703.1:0-3507 GCA_038523735.1 Cyanobacteria bacterium J06626_18
AGCAGTAATAATCCACCCACCAAGAACAACCAAGCTCCACTGCCCAGCCAGGTAGTACTCAACCAACTCACAATCGCGATCGCCAACAACCCACCTTCAACCCCAGTAAATGCTGCCCCGCCTAAGAATGTGAGTAAGGGCACTGAGGAAATAGCCGTAGGCGCAACTGGCTGCAGCGGCTGTCCTTTGGGTGGAGGGGTGGGCGGCTGGGTGGGTGTTCCCGATGGGCCGCCGGGCTGCAGGGATGTCCCTGAGCCGGTCTTGGAGCCAGACTTGCCTCTTGGCGGTGGCGGTGGCGGTGGCGGCGGCGATGGGCTGGAGACCATCTTTTCCAGGGCATCCAAAACGTCTTGAGCACTTGAATAACGCTGGTTGGGAGTTGCCTGTAGCATGCGATCAAGGACCGGTGCGATCGCCAAACTATCCTGTACATGGGTATGCCAGGCCCACGTATTGTTGAAAGAGTCGTAAAGCTCACCCACCTCCTTCCCTGTGAGCAAGACGATGCAGGTAACCGCTAGCGCATACAGATCCGTTGAAGGATAGACTTGGCCACCTGCCATCTGCTCCGGGGGTGCATAGCCCACCGAATAAATGCCCGTCGATCGTCCCCCTGGTGTGCCTTGAGCACTGGTTACCTGTTTCACAGCACCAAAATCCAGCAGGTAAAGGAGGCCGTTGCGATGGTGCATGATGTTGGAGGGCTTAATGTCACGGTGAATGGTGCCGTTGGCATGGACAAAATCCAGCACCTTCAACATGGAAACCAAAATCGTAATCACTTCAGCCGTCGGTAGGGCTCCCTGACGCTTGAGAATCTGCTCCAAATCCTCACCATCAATGTATTCCTGTACCAGGTAAAAATATTCTTCTTGAACTCCTGGTTTGCGACCCGGCACAATTAAGGGGAAAAAGGCAAACAGATCGGGAATCTGCTTGTGTCGATTGCCTAGATCTTCTAAAACAGCTGCCTCTCGCTGAAACAAAGACTGGGCGATTTGCATCTGATCGGGGCTTAAGTCCCCTGAAGGCTGGAACAGCTTGACCACACAAGGGCGCATAGCCGGCGTGTAGCGATCGCGGGCCAGAAAAGCAGCTCCAAAACCGCCTTTGCCCAGTAGCTTTTCAGGCAAATACCGTCCACTCAAAATGAGGGGCATGCCGCAAGCGGTGCAGAACTTCTGCTGCACAGTTGTCAGGGTGCCACTGTTCAAGTCGGGAAAGTGATTTTTAGGACGAGGACAGTTTGGTCTCGTGCAAACAATCTCCATATGCGCTGGATAGGCAAATTCCCCTGCTGGTGTCAGGGTTCTTGCTGAAGTCCTTCACGAATTTACAGCCCTGAGTCATTCCACAGGGGCTTTGCCATTCACCTCAGAAGTTGGTGAGGCAGGCTTTCCCTTACCATTTTGGTCTGACTGAGATTGCATTAATTCTAAAGACCGATGCGTAAACTGGGGCAAAATTTCTTCGGTAAATGCTTCAGCTGCTTTTGAGCGATAGCGGTTGGGGTTGAAAATAACGGACAGCATGCGGTTGACAACCACAGCGTCAATTCGGGCTCGGTGCAGCATCCCCATCTGCAGCTCCTTCTCGATGGCAGAAATGGAGACAAACGCTACCCCTAGCCCTGCTTGAACCGCATTTTTGATGGCTTCAATGGAATTCAGCTCCATCTCAATCCTGAGATTGCTGGTTTCAATACCGCAGCGCGTCAAGACTTGGTCAATAACTTTGCGAATGGTGGATTGCGAATCCAGAGCAATGAACTTGAGCTGATACAAATCTTCGCGACGAATCAGGTCAGCACTCGCCAGGGGATGGACAACCGGCATGATCAACGCTAGCTCATCCTCAGCATAAGGAATAATTTCGAGCGAATCTTGTAATTCAGTCGGCACTTCGCCGCCAATAATCGCCAAATCAACCTGACCGTTGGCAACACTCCAGGACGTGCGTCGAGTCGAGTGGACGTGAAGCTGTACAGCCACATCGGGGTAGCGCTGGCGAAATAGTCCAATCATCCGGGGCAGGAGGTAAGTGCCGGTCGTCTGACTGGCTCCCACAATTAAGGTGCCTCCCTGCAAACTCTGTAGGTCTTCAATGGCACGACAGGTTTCTTGGCAGAGACTGAGGATGCGATCGCCGTATTCTAATAGGAGATGTCCTGCCTCCGTCAGCTGGGCGCGCCGTCCACCCCGGTCAAACAGGGGGACATTCAGCTGCCGCTCCAAGTTTTGCACTTGGAGGCTGACCGCCGGCTGAGAAACATACAGGCTGTCGGCAGCCCGTTTGAAACTCCCTTCAGTTGCGATCGCCTTGAGAATACGCAACTGATCCAAAGTAAATGGCAGATCAGAAGACATAAGGCTCTATCCAGAAAATTGCAGGAAACATACAATGCAGCAATGAACGAATGGACATGGTTCCGTAATGTGAACAGCACATACACCTTTTCCAGTCAGGGATAATTCCTGACCATAGGAAATTTTTGGGATCATCTGCACTCCCCTAGAGTACTCGTTTATTGGAATTTCAAGAAAACTGTTGCCGCGAAAACCAAGATTACATGAAGAAATCAGTAATCGAAACCTTCCTCAATCTGCCTGGCATGCTTGGCCTCGCCCTGTTAGACAGGCATTCCTGCTCGTA
The DNA here is from genome assembly GCA_038523735.1 of Cyanobacteria bacterium J06626_18. Taxonomy (GTDB): domain Bacteria; phylum Cyanobacteriota; class Cyanobacteriia; order Phormidesmidales; family Phormidesmidaceae; genus SIO1E4. The sequence continues at coordinate 2,653 of JBCBJE010000703.1, forward strand.
CGTCTATGGCACCGATAGACTTCAGCGTCTTCAGCAATCAGAGACCACTGTTCAGGGAATCCAGCAGATTGTCAGTACCACCCCAGCTGATTTGAAGGCATTTGATTTTTGGTTTGCCCACGCGAATGTCCGTATCTATAAGCTAGACAATGACCTTATCCTGCTAGTTTTAACCGATAAAGCACTGGATATTCAGCGCTATCAGACGGCGCTTGTCGCGATGCAAGAAGCGCTCCAGACCGATACTGAAAATACGTTAAGTTTGCTGCGAACACTGGCTGACCATCGAGTATCTAGCCCCCAAGTTGCTCAGCCGACGAAACCCTTCCGACCAGCCCCTGGCTGGCGCCCCCCCTCCCCCCCTAAGCCACTACCCGAAAAGATTCCTACCATCGCTTCAGTACCATCGCTTACAGCTGTCCCGCCGCTACCCTCAATCCTAAGAACAACCTACGACTGGAAAACCGGCATTACCGCACTGAATGCGCTCACAGACGCCACTGCCAAATACTTAGGCCCCACAGTTACCACCAACGCATGGCGGTTGACTCGCCCCGAGGTGCCCATGCTAGAAAAACTTCACTGCGATCGCGAAGGTCATTTCAGCTATTTAGCCGATGCAGCAGATGGCAGCGATAGCATTATCAGCTTCGAAGAACACGAGCACTTAGAGCAGTGGGTTCAGGCATTCGTCAAACGATGTTCCTTGATTATTCGTGACTATCCTGAAACAGTCCTGCAGCAATCACTTGAGGATTCGCAACGAGCCCTTCTCCGCATCTGAGCCCACAGCAGTTGCCAGGTCGCAGTAGGTCAGAATCTCGCGCTTTTGGGAAAGATAGGAATATGCTTGAC
>JBCBJE010000704.1:0-3503 GCA_038523735.1 Cyanobacteria bacterium J06626_18
GAATCTGGCAATCTGTATGAGGTAGAAATTGAAGCCTGGGACTGCTATATGCAGGCCATTTTGGACTATCACAAACCGGGGCTCACAATTGCTACCTTGCAGGACTATGAAACGATGCTAGACCGGCTAGCAGGAGCCTGTTTTCAACTACTACCTTTTCTGGAAGATCATCAGCGGGCGATCGCTCGGGGGTTCGGTGTTGTCGACCAGTTCTATAACAACCTACGCGATCTGTATGAAGACTCGTTGCAGGGAGTTTGCTATTTTCCCGCTGCTCTACTGGAGCGCTTCGGCGTCACTCGCAATGAGATTCTCAACCTCACCTGTTTTGAAAATCCTGGCTACCTCCAGTTGATGCGATTTTGGGTGGATACCTATTTGCCTCAACTCCGTCGGCAAAACCTTTCCTTGATGCTGGCTAAAGATTTGCACCCAGCGTGGCAGTGCTTGACTGCTTGGTTTATCCATCGCTACATGCGCATTGAGCGAGTTATCCGTGAGTGTCACTACAACTTTGTCGAATTTGCTCACCGGTATTGGTCGGTTGTTCAGCAAGATTTGCAGACTCAGCGGCTACGCATTCAGCAGGTATTTCCAGTGCAGCCACAGTCGTTTGCTGAAGGCTCGGAAGTCTACCGCTTTTTGCAGATGATACCTCCCGCAACGCTGGGCGGAGAGTCATCTGCATCAGAACCCTGCCTGCAAACCAGCAAAAGTGGTGTGTAGGGTGCCGCCATCGCACAGCCCTCCAGACATATGAGCATTGCGCCACCGCCTTCTGTCTTTAAATCAAGTAACTTCCCTCTCTTACCCGTCCCCTAAACGCTAAAAGGAAAGAACACCCGTAGGTATAGGGCAATCAAAGACTCCCCAAAGAAGAGTGCAACAATGGCTCCCAGCGCTAGAAACGGACCGAAGGGGATCGGCGTTCTGCGGCTGAGTAACCCGAGTGCAATCGCTCCGCCCCCTACAAATGCACCCAATACGCAGGCCAAGAAGCCGCTAAGCAGTAGATTTTGCCAGCCTAGCCAGGCTCCCAGTAAGGCTGCCAGCTTACCGTCACCGCCACCCATGGCTGTTTGACCCATCAAGACTGAACCTGCCAGCCCAATCAAGTCAAACAGCCAGATACCCAGCACAGCCCCAATGACCGCAGTCATAAATCCATGAGTCCAGGTATTGTTAGATGCGCTTAAAGCCGTCTGGATAATGATCCCCAAGATCAGACCCGACTGGGTTAAGACATTCGGGAGGGTGAGTGTGTCTAGATCAATAAACGAGAGTGCCAACAGCCAGCTCAATAGCAGAAAAGCCCCTATCGTTTTCCCGGTCAAACCAAACTGCCAGTAAGCAGCCAAAAAGAGTGCCCCAGTTAAAGCTTCGATTAGGGGATACCGGGGGGAGATGGGGGTACGGCAATGGCGACAGCGTCCTTTAAGCCAGAGCCAACCTAAAATCGGCACATTATCGTAGGCTCGTAGACGATGTTGGCAGCTAGGACAACGGGAAGGAGGATGCAGGAGCGATAATCCGGCTGGAATCCGGTAGATGACGACGTTGAGAAAGCTACCGATCGCTGCTCCAAACAGAAAAACGATGAGTGAAGGCAAACCATTCATCAATGCGATCGCTCAGCTAGTGGAATTTTCTCAATGAATATCCGGCTCAATCTGATTGAGGGGAATAAAACACTCGCTGGGCAGCAGTACCGGACGCTCCCCAAAAATCAACTTTCCTCGCCGCGTCTTGCGGCTAATGGCAACTCCAATGGGACGCTGCATGTCATCAGGATGCACTTCGTAGTAGGTGCGATAAATATGCCTCGCTGCCTTCAATAATGCGGGATCAAAGATGGCAGCAGCCCCCGGAATCTCATCGGAATTAGGCATTCTGGGGACGGGGGGAAGCGGCTGATGATAGCTATGCACAGCGGAAGAATCCCTAGAGATTAGGACAAAATGTTAATCGTATATAGCAAGACTGTAATCGATCCCTCAGCAAGCAGCAAATTTGCAAAACTTCTTAAGTGAGTGCTTTCAGGAGCGCCTCACCCATCCCCTGGCAGCCGACCGCAGTCATTCCTTCGGCCATAATATCGCCCGTTCGATAGCCCTGATCCAAGACTTTATTGACCGCTGCTTCGATACGACTAGCGGCTTCTGGCAAATTCAAACCATAGCGCAGCAGCATCGCGTCGCTTAGAACCTGAGCCAAAGGGTTTGCCTTGTCCTGTCCAGCAATGTCTGGAGCGGATCCATGAACAGGCTCAAACACCCCAGGACCCTCGGCTCCTAAACTTGCAGAGGGCAACATGCCGATGCTGCCGGTTAGCATTGCCGCTGCATCGGACAAAATATCGCCGAATAGGTTACCCGTCACGATGGTGTCAAACTGTTTCGGCCATCGCAGTAGCTGCATCGCAGCGTTGTCCACATACAAATGTGACAGCTCTATATCGGGATAGCTTACGGCTAAAGCTGTGATGCGATCGCGCCACAACTGCGACACCTCTAAAACATTGGCCTTATCCACAGAGCAAAGACGCCCCTGTCGTTTCTGAGCTGCCTCAAAAGCGACCCGACCAATGCGATCGACCTCACTTTCCTTGTAAGCCATCGTATTGAAGCCGCGCTTTTCACCTGTTTCCGCCTCAAAGATTCCCTTTGGTTTGCCGAAATAAATGCCGCCGGTTAGCTCCCGCACGACCATGATGTCTACCCCTTCTACTACCTCTGGTTTCAGCGAAGAGGCATCAATTAACTGCGGCATAATTGTTGCAGGCCGCAGGTTGGCAAACAACCCTAACCCTGCCCTTAACCCCAAGAGTCCTGTTTCGGGCCGCAGATGTCGTGGCAAACTATCCCACTGATAGCCCCCAATGGCGGCCAACAAAACTGCATCACTCTGACGGCAAGCCTCTAAAGTCACTTCTGGCAAAGGCGATCCCGCCTCGTCAATGGCGATCCCCCCAATCAGCGCTTCCTGAAACTCGAAGCTGAGATCAAGCTGACTGCCGATCTGCTTCAGCACATCAACGGTTACAGCCATAATTTCGGGGCCAATGCCATCGCCTGGAAGCAGTGTAATACGGAAGGATTGCGTCATGGATTTAGAAGGTCAGTAAACAGTGGTAGTAGGTTCGGGGAGTATTATCTTACGTATATGCCACCCGATTATCTCTATCTCCATGGCTTTGCGTCGAGCCCGCAATCTAAGAAGGCGCAGTTTTTGAAGACAAAGTTCCAGGCAGTGGAGCAATCGCTTCACATTTTGGACTTAAATCAGGGCGACTTTGCTCACCTAACGCTAAGTTGGCAGATTCAGCAGGGCGTGGATTGGGTGGCAGGGCGCGATCGGGTCACCATCCTCGGTTCTAGCTTCGGTGGGCTTACGGCGGCGTGGATTGCTCAGCAACCTGCAGTGAAAGGCAAAATCGACCGTTTGGTGCTCCTCGCTCCTGCCTTTCAGTTCCCAAACCAGTGGCTACCCCGGCTGGGATCAGA
>JBCBJE010000705.1:0-3483 GCA_038523735.1 Cyanobacteria bacterium J06626_18
GGGAGGGCAGCACAGTTTCAGACCGCGTCTTGCGGGCCGTTCCCACGCCTGAAGGCGATATCACCGAGTGGGAGGAGGTGGGCCAGCTACCAATACCGCTGACAGTTCATGCGGTCACAATAATTGATGACCAACTCTACGTCATGGGAGGCAGCCCAACCTTTCGCCCCGGACTCACGTTTGAGGATACTGTCTTCACGGCGACCCTTGCGGACAATGGTGAGGTGGAAGCATTTGAACCCCTGACGGCTTTCCCGACTAAAATTGGTTGGTTGACAGCCGTTGCCGTCGATCAGCGTATTGTGGCGCTTTCAGGCAAAACACAATTTCGCCCCACCCAGCTTACGGAAACAGTTTGGGTTGCCGAAACACAGGCAGATCGATCGCTCTCCCCCTTTGAACCTGTGAGCGCAATCGTGCCTCGCCAGCGTCATACTACCGTGCTGGTCGATCGTACCCTAGTTGTGATTGCGGGTGGCGGTGACCAGCAAGTGCTGACCTCTGTGGAAGCGGCTGATATCGATGAGCAAGGTAATCTAACGTCTTGGCAAGCGCTGCCACCGCTGCCAGAACCCGGTTATGCCCATGCGGCATTTACCCATGAAGGCGACATCTACGTTTCGGGTGGATTTGTACGCTACGGCAGCAATGAAACCAGCCCCGACATTTTTCGACTCTCGGAAGCTGACAGATAGTGGCGAGAAGTCCCAATTGATCCATTGCATACGGTCAATTGTGCGGTGTTGAATGGCTTCAGCAACATGTTGAGCTTGCAGAGATTCAGAATCATTAAGGTCAGCGATCGTGCGACCCACTTTCAAAATGCGATCTATGGCACGGGCTGAGAGTCCGAGTTTACGCACAGCATTCTCCAGCAATCCCTGAGGCGTATCATCGAGCGGACACCAGTGGCGCAGGTGGCGGCTTTGCATATCGGCATTGCACTGTAGCGAGGGTTCGGATTGGAAACGGGCGTGGGCGCGATCGCAGGCCGCTTCCACCCGCACCCGCACCTACTCTGATGGCTCGCCCGCAGCAGTGATCCGTTGGACACGGTTAAGTTTTAGAAGCGATCGCCACCCCAATAAGTCAAATCACTCGATCGCCAGCATCTTTTCATTGACGACTAGCCGCAATCCTTCGGCGTTTGCCGCAACTCGAAACACCTTTGCAATGTTAATTGAGTCTCCAGGGGATATCTGACTGGCTGAATCATCTAAACCTCTGTCTTGGGACCATAAGTTAACAGTGCCTGACTCCTCAGGGGTTAGAAGCTCGTCATAGGTGCGTCCCTGGCTATCAGTCAACCGAAACTGCGTCCGTAGCATGTCCCCTGAGTCGCTTCCTGTATTGCCCACTTTTAGATACACAATGACCAGCTTGCCGCCTTCGGGGGCAAGCGTCGCCCCTCGGCTAGACGAGATTGACTCTGGCTTTTCGACCTGCGTAACTGCAACTGTGAGATCACTCCGTACCGTAACAATTTTGCCTATTGGTGCAGCGGTACCATCAGACTCCGTAAACTGAGAATCAACTTGTGAATTATTGGCACCAGATTGCCCCTTAGTAAAGGCTCCTATGGCCGCGACAATAAGAATGAGGGCGAAAAAACCTCCAACAAGATACAAGGGACCTTTCAACATTCTTTTCATCAGACTTTCAATAGCTCACTATAGGGTGGTAATCCAACCTACGCCGCTATTTTGATTCATCCGTAAATACAATTGTTCTACAACCTGCCTGCATCTCTTCATCAGCAACGACCTCAGGGCACAGGGTTAGTTGTCGTTTAGCTGAAAACTCTCAATGTGTCGTGACTGCTGATACCCGTCAAAATAACCTCAGCCGTACGGTCGTATCGATCAAAATAGAAGATTTGGATGTTGGCCTGAGCTGGGAGCGAGCATCAACAGCAGCTTTCACATTGCAACACTTTTGTATATGCGATCACTGAGTCGACTGATGTCACCCCTCAAGGTATTGATGGCAGCTAGGCTACTGCATGCGATCAATCGTGCGATATTGAATGGCTTCAGCAACATGTTGAGCTTGCAGAGATTCAGAATCATCAAGGTCAGCGATTGTGCGACCCACTTTCAAAATGCGATCTGTGGCACGGGCTGAGAGTCCGAGTTTACGTACGGCATTCTCCAGCAATCCCTGAGTTGTATCATCGAGCGGACACCAGTGGCGTAGGTGACGGCTTTGCATATCGGCATTGCACTGTAGCGAGGATTCGGATTGGAAACGGGCGTGGGCGCGATCGCGCGCTGCCTCCACCCGCACCCGCACCTTCGCCGACGGTTCTCCTTCCGCAATGCTGGTCATTTCCTCTGGTTTCAGACGTCCCACTACCACCTGCAAATCAATTCGATCCATCAGTGGACCTGACAAACGTGACCAATACTGTTCGCGGCTGCGGGGTGTACAGGTACACGGTTGCACAACATCGCCGTAATAGCCACAGGGGCAGGGATTCGTGCTAGCAATCAACGTAAACTGAGCCGGAAATTCAACCGACTGCCGCGTCCGAGTGATAGTGACATAACCATCTTCTAGAGGCTGACGGAGAAACTCCAAGACATCGCGCTTGAATTCAGTCAACTCATCCAAAAAGAGAACGCCGCGATGGGCCAGCGAAATTTCTCCTGGTTTCGGAAAGCTGCCGCCGCCCACTAGCGAGGGTCCTGATGCCGAATGATGCGGACTCCGAAACGGGCGGGTTGTCACCAAGCTGCCTTTGTTTTTCAACAACCCTGCGACGGAATGAATCTGCGTGACATCCAACGCCTCTTGGAAGGATAAAGTCGGCAAAATACTCGGTAAACGGCGGGCCAGCATGGTTTTGCCACTACCGGGTGGTCCGACAAAGACCAGATTATGTCCACCCGCTGCCGCAATCTCCAGAGCCCGTCGCGCTTGAACCTGCCCTTTCACATCGCGTAAATCGAGAGCATTGGCACGGGCATTCGCGAGTTCGGCTTTGCCATCAAGCTGACAGGGGACATGTTCTTTGGGGTCGTTCAGGAAATCGGCGACTTCCGACACATGCTTCAGGCCATACACCTGCAGGCCAGGAACCACGGCGGTGCAAGAATCGCGGGAACGGACACGGGCGGCGGTGAAGAATTCGGGGTTTCCCTTTCCCATGGGCAAGGTGGTGATTAACCTAACGCCAGCCGATTTAAGGAAAGAAGGACCAAGTTTTGACTTGCCCATCAGTGTCGGTATTTTGGCAGCCTATGGTCAAGTCAAGACCGATTTGTTAGACGACTTTCTCTTCTTAGGCGAATTGTCGCTTGATGGTTCGCTGCGGCCAGTGGCGGGGGTGCTGGCGATCGCCGCTGCTGCCCAATCCCTCGGGTTCAAAGGCGTCGTTGTGCCCGCAGATAATGCCCGTGAAGCCGCCGTGGTTCCTGGCCTGCAGGTGTATGGCCTGAAGCATGTGTCGGAAGTCGCCGATTTCCTGAACGACCCCAAAGA
>JBCBJE010000706.1:0-3478 GCA_038523735.1 Cyanobacteria bacterium J06626_18
AGTCGGGCTCACCGGGCCAACTTGTGGGATCTCACTGCCAATGAAGCGGCTTCTTTGGGGCCGTTTTTGCAGCAGATAACCTACGCCATGAAAACGGCATTGGAGGCGGAGCGGATTTATATCAATTCCTGGGTCGATACACCGCCTTACCATATTCACTTTGTGTTGCAACCCCGATATCTCGGTAAAGCAGAATTGGGGCTACAGGGCTTGGAGCTGCAAATCTACCGAGCACTGCAGTCAAAACCAGAAACAGCCGACATTGCTGCGATCGCCGCCAAGATTCACGAAGCCTATCAAGCTGCTTTCGCCCACGGTTCGCTCATGTCTCACTAATGCGCGTTGTTATCCAACGAGTCACAGCCTCGCAAGTCATGGTAGATGGCAAGGTTATTGGCGCAATAGGTAGAGGGCTCAATCTTTTGGTGGGGATCACAGCAACCGACACCGCCGCAGAACTCGACTGGATGGTGAAAAAATGTCTGGGACTACGGCTATTTCCTAGCGCAGGTAGCGATCGCTGGGATGCCTCTGTGCAGGACATTGGCGGTGAACTTTTGGTAGTCAGCCAGTTTACGCTGTACGGCGATTGCCGCAAAGGTCGCCGTCCATCTTTCGATAAAGCCGCACCGCTGACTGTAGCCGAACCTTTGTTCGATGAATTTGTTGCCCAGTTACGCGCTAGCGGGCTGCGCGTCATGACAGGAAAATTTGGTGCGCACATGGCCGTCGAGATCCACAACGACGGACCCGTCACAATCGTGCTGGAGCGGGAATCGCCTCAGTAATATTTGGGAAAGCATATTCAAAATATATAAGGCACCTGCGCGATCCCTATGAAACCTGCTAATAAGCCTCGTCATTTCAAAAATTGCCTGTTAGTTTAAAGAAAATTTGCAACAATCTGAAACAAATATTAAGGATTGGCTGCTTTTATGCGCAACTCTGTAATTCCCGAATGGTTACGCACGGTTAAGATGTCCGATGGATCACTTATGCAGCAGGGAGCTACGCTTTTCTGCGATTTTGATGGGCCGATCGCAGATGTCTCTGATCGCTACTACACCACGTACACATCGGCATTGGCTTCAACCCAGGCGGACTGTGCAGCTAACGGCATTTCCCTAGCTATCCGCAGGCTGACCAAGTCCCAGTTTTGGCGTATGAAGCAGAATCGTGTTCCAGACACCGCCATTGCAGACTGCTCAGGACTATCTGCGACAGAGACACGGAATTTTCTGGGTCGCGTTGATGAGTTGGTAAACCAACCGACGCTGCTTCACAAGGACCGCCTACAGACGGGAGCGAAAACAGCCTTGGCAGCGCTGAATCAGCGAGGCATTGAGGTGGTTATCGTCACGCTAAGACAAGCGTCCCAGGTCCAGAACTTTCTGCATGAACATGGTTTGTTGTCGATGGTTCAACGAATTTATGGCGCGCAGGATACAGACTGTGCGTATCCCAATCGAGTGGAGCACAAAGTTGTACAGCTGAGAGCGGCGATCGCTGAGCAACATCGTTTGGGCCGTAGTACTGAGACAAGCTGGATGATCGGTGACACAGAAGCTGACATTTGTGCCGGCCAGGCAGCCGGTTTACCAACAATTGCTTTGACCTGTGGCATTCGCAGCGCTGACTATCTCAAGGGATTTAATCCGACTTGCTTACATCGAGACTTATATTCAGCCACCAAATTTTTGGTGACGCGTCAGTCGTCCCAATCAGAAACGCCAAGGTTCCCAGTCTATGCCGGCAGCCTGTAGGCTTGGCTGTTGCCTAAACTCAAATTCTCTTGCTCCTCTTATTCCGTTGCCCCAAACCTGTAGCCTCTTGCAAAACGCTGGCTTTTTTTAGCCTCAATCACGTTCAAAAACGTTAATGTCTTTCTGTACAGAGGTTAAGGGGTGTATGTGGAGATCACGAGCCGATCAATCCGCCGAGCACTAGCAGTGGTGCGAGTGCTGCTGTCGGTTTACTACGCCTATATGGTTGAATATCGGGCAGAACTGATGTTTTGGGTTCTTTCCGGTAGTTTTCCACTCATTTTTATGGGAATTTGGGCTGAAGCAGCTCAAAATGGCCAGTTCTTACTGGATCCCATTACTTTCATACGTTACTTTTTAATTGTTTTTCTGGTCCGTCAACTCACGGTTGTCTGGGTTGTGTGGGAGTTTGAGAGGGAAGTCAATGAGGGTAAACTGTCTCCCTTCTTGCTACAGCCGATTGATCCGGTTTGGCGGCACTTTTTCAGCCACGTTTCAGAACGGTTTGCGCGGCTCCCCTTCATAGTTGTCCTCGTTGTCCTATTCTTTTTGCTCTATCCTCAAGCGGTTTGGACGCCCTCATTGCCAGCGCTCGGGTTGGGTCTTCTAGCAACCAGTCTGGCGTTCTGCTTACGTTTCATCATTCAGTACACATTTGCGATGTTGGCATTTTGGACTGAACGAGCGAATGCTTTGGAGCAGCTATGGTATTTGGTTTACATCTTTTTATCGGGCATGGTGGCGCCGCTTGAGGTCTTTCCTGATACGGTACGTGCGGCAGTGCTATGGACGCCGTTCCCATATCTCATCTACTTTCCGGCCAACATTATCATCGGACAGCCAACTAACCTTATGCAGGGATTTCTAGCGATCGCAGGCTGGGGGTTACTCTTTCTGGTTGCTAATCGCTGGCTGTGGCGACGAGGACTGCGCCAGTACTCGGGCATGGGGGCATGATGCGGCGCTATTGGGAAGTCTTACAGTTGTTTTGGAGTACCGCGATCGCTGCCGAATTGGAATATCGGCTGAACTTTGTCGTCGCCACCCTCAGCAGCGTTGGGGGATTGATCGGCAGCTTGTTTGGTCTGTTCTTGTTCTACCGAACCGGCTATCAGTTTCAAGACTGGAGTTGGGAGGAAGCGCTAGTTGTGCTGGGCATTTTCACGATGCTACAAGGCTTCTCAGCCACCTTCCTGGCCCCCAACCTCAACCGAATTGTCCGGCAAGTTGAGGAAGGCACACTCGATTTTGTGCTGCTAAAGCCCATTAATTCTCAGTTTTGGCTTTCTGCCCGCACCCTGTCCCCATGGGGAGTTCCAGATCTACTGTTCGGATGCATTCTGATTGGCTATGCCGGTCGTCAGCTAGCGATTGATCCCTGGTCGTACCTCCTGGCACTGCCTGCTTTAGTATTTGGCTTCATGAGCCTCTATAGTCTCTGGTTCATACTCGGAGCCACCAGCATCTGGTTTGTCAAAATCTACAACGTTACGGAAGTCCTCAGAGGCTTGTTAGAGGCGGGCAGATTTCCTATCGTGGCTTACCCTATGGCTTATCGCGCCTTTTTCACCTTTGTGATCCCCGTCACCTTTTTAACGACCGTACCTGCTCAAACCCTCCTGGGACGCGGTAACTTTATCTGGATTGCTGGCTCCGCTCTTTTAGCGATCGCCCTGCTACAAATCTCCCGCTGGTTTTGGGGATTTGCCCTGCGG
>JBCBJE010000707.1:0-3477 GCA_038523735.1 Cyanobacteria bacterium J06626_18
CAACGGTGCTGGAGCGGGGGACGAAGATATCGGATGAGCCGGGTTCTACGTCGATATCGACAGTGAGGGAATCTAAGACCTCGGCAAGTTCATAGTCGAAGCCAAAGACGGTGGGGATGGGTTCATTCAACAAATCGGTGACGAGGTTTTTGTTGAGAATTTCCCAGAAGTCCGTTTCGTTGGGGTAGTCCACCAAGAAGGCGTCAATGAAATTGGCGATTTGGAGAAATTCAGGATATTCGAACGGGTCTTCGGTGCCGATCCCATCGACGTAGTCGTAGCTGACGAAGAGGTCAATGATGCTCTGCCCTTGGTGTTCGATCGCGTAGTCTTCAAGAGCAAAGAACCACTGCTCGTCGAGGTCAATTGCGTCGCCAGGAAAGCCCGTGACGGTGCTGGAGCGCGGTACGAAGATATCCGATGAACCGGGCTGGACGTCGATATCTACTGTCAATGCGTCTACGACTTCGGCCAGCTGGTAATCGAACCCAAAGACAGTGGGGATGGGGTCGCTGAGCAAATCAGTGACGAGGTTTTTGTTGAGAATTTCCCAGAAGTCCGTTTCGTTGGGGTAGTCCACCAAAAAGGCTTCGATGAAGTTAAAGATTTGCAAGAATTCAGGATATTCGAAGGGATCGTCGATACCGATGCCGTCCACGTAGTCGTAACTCACGACTAGATCCACAACGCTCTGACCCTGGTGGGCGATCGCGTAATCCTCAAAGGCGAAGGACCAGCTTTCGTCTAAATCGAGGATGTCGCCAGGAATTCCGGTCACAGTGCTGGAACGAGGGACGTCAATGTCAGATGAGCCAGGCAGGACGTCTAGATCAATCGTTAGAGAGTCCACGACCTCAGCTAGCTGATAGTCGAAGCCAAAGACGGTAGGGATGGGTTCGCTGAGCAGATCAGTGACAAGATTCTTGTTGAGAATTTCCCAGAAGTCCGTCTCGTTGGGATAGGCGGTCAAGAAGTCGTCGATGAAGTTGTAGATCTGCAAGAACTCAGGGTATTCGAAGGGATCATCCTCACCAATGCCGTCGACATAGTCATAGCTAACGTCGAGTTCGATGGTGCTCTGGCCCTGATGCTCGATGTCGTAGCCCTCAAAAGCAAAGGACCAGCTCTCGAAAAGGTCAATTTCTTCGCCAGGAATACCAGTTACGGTGCTAGTGCGAGGCACAAAAATATCGGAGGACCCCGAGGCAACGGCAATATCCACGGTCAAGGACTCGACAACTTCGCTGAGCTGGTAGTCGAATTCGAAGACAGTGGGAATGGGTTCGGTCAGGAGGTTGGTGACAAGATTCTTGTTGAGGATTTCCCAAAAATCAGTTTCGTTGGGATAGGCGACTAGAAAATTGTCGATGAAATTGAATATCTGCAAAAACTCAGGGTACTCAAACGGATCATCGATGCCGATGCCGTCCACGTAGTCGTAGCTGACGGTGATATCAACAACGCTTTGGCCTTGGTGTTCGATCGCATAGTCCTCGAAGGCAAAGGACCAGCTTTCGTCCAGGTGACTACTTCCTGAGCTAAAACTAAAAGCCCTGGCAGCAGGAGGTTCCGCTATCGCCAGAGCAGCTAGCGGTACCAGACCCCACAGGAAATTTGCCCTCCAGCACGGGCGAACGATTTTCAGCATAAAAGATCCCTCGATTGACCGACACCGCTAAACCGGCTGGATGGTGTTCCGGCGCACGAAGACGGGTTTGCGGGATCAGCATCGGATAAAGTCCCAAAAGCCTGATGTATCGGCCAGTACACCTTCATCAAGACTTCATATGAGTGAGGTCTTGAGCCTCAATGCTCGTAGCCAAAACGGCAGTGATGCTATGGATGGGTGTTAGGGTAGCAGGGAGAATCCCCACCTAAATCTGCTTAATCCAGACACTATGCTGACCGAGCTGTCCGAATTGTTTCCATTTACGTTTCAGGTTGACCGTGTTGTGGTTGCTGGGGCTACCCTGTGGGCGCTAACGCTTTATCTGGCGTTTTCTTCGTTAAGTGATTGGGTGACAGAACAACTCACCCGCTGGTTCAATTTTGCCGAGCGATCGCTCTACTTTTCGGAAGAAGAGTTCGAGCGGACGCGCGAAGGACGAGAATCGCAGAATGCTTTCTGGGCCTCTATGTTTAGCGTTATTCCCTTTATTGCCGTGGGTATATTGCTGCACTACGGGGTGGAGCGGGGGCTGGGGCCGGGTTGGTCCATTAGTCTGGGGCTGATATTCGCAGTCGGAAGTGGTATTTACGAACTTGGCAGACGTAGTAGCGAAACGCCCGATGCCTAGCCCCGTTGCTCAAACGTGCTACGGCGTCGCCGATCCTTCAGAACAGTAGGCTACCCCATTGGCAGCATCAAGGCTCGGTAGGGCCGGTGGCATCGTAGCAAAAGTATTGCCCCTACAGATGATGGTGATTGGGTTGAATTCACTGTCGTCAAGCATAAAGACTGCGGAGGACATGGCAGCAATCTCGGCTTCAGTGGGGGTTGCGGTCATATACACGACGACAGTGGGATCAGACTGGGGGACCACCTCATAGGTGTAGCTGCCTTCAGAGATAATGCCTAAGTCTAGTGCCTCCAGCGACGGGGCAAATTCGCCATATTCGAGATAGTAGGCTTGCTGGCCCCGATTCATCGCCCCCAGGTTGGTCATCGCTTCCGTTTCTCGAGCACGGCTGGCTTGGTTCAGGAAAGATGGTAAGGCAATAGCTGCAAGAATACCGACAACAATAGGCAGTACCAGGCAACCACAACCCACGCCTAGTGCGATAAAGAGGGCTGTTTTACCACTGTTATTGGCGGGTGTGGCTGAGGGACTCTCAGGGGGCGTGAAATCACCTTGGGGGTTGTTAGTCATAGCTCGCTTAATAGTTACGTTTTGGGTCAGCAACTGTGTATATCGAAACGGCAGAGGTTAGGCGGTCAATATCTGAAAGTTTGGAGAGTTGTGATGTTGCAGAACCCACAGCAGACTACACAGACGTATTCTCTCTTTCCTGTAAAGTCATTCACGATTGGAGTGATACCGTAACCATGTTCAGGTCGCTGTTTTTTGCCTAAGGAAAACCTCCAGCGTTGCCGTAACGGCTAGTGACCAGACGTCATGCCTGCAGCTAGGAATCTACCTGCGGACTAATTTGTATTAGGGTTTGGCACCCTAGGGAGGTAGGTTTAACCCCTGTAGGTGTGGTTTCAACCGCCTGACGCCGAAGTTTTGTTCGTCAATCAAGGTTGAGACCGGCCTAGTTCAGCTGACGTTAGGCATGATTGCAGATGATAAAAATGAGTGTTGGGCTCCTTATCCCTTTCATGAATGCTGCGAATTGGCGATACGGTCGATAGTAACTGGCTGGAATTGGTTTATCGTGGCCAAACACATCTGGGTTTCCGTTTTCTCTGTGATGTTGGAGCGGCCTAGAAAAAAGGGCAGCATGGCAATACCGATAATGCCAAGCATTGCGAGC
>JBCBJE010000708.1:0-3473 GCA_038523735.1 Cyanobacteria bacterium J06626_18
AAAATGCTCTGTCCAGTGCTCTGTAAGAATAAAAAGTTGCTTCGAGTCAAAGCACTATAGATATGGTAGCCTGCTGCTACAGAACTCCAACTTTCGCTATAGACAAAGCAACTTTTTATTCTTACAGAGCACTGGACAGAGCATTTTCCTGCATAGCAAACAGCATTTTCTTGAGTTGCTTCAGAGCAGGCGTCACGATCGCCACAAAGTAAGCCTCCCGCAATTTCCGTTCGGGGGCGCTGCCATGTACATAGGCACGGGCACCCGCATGCAGCATGGCAGCTTGGGCTGCCCTAAGAGATAGCTCAGCAGCAGCAATCCGAGATTGAATCACCTCTCGCATGAGCTGGGCATCGATTTTGCCAGAGCAACGATCAAGGGTATCGGCAAGGGTGTAAGTGCGATCGCGTGCCACTTCAATATCGGCCTCAATATTCTCTGCCTGATCATCCAGAAAGTGATTGACATGACCCAATCGCTTGTTAGACCGCTTCATTAGCTCCACACAGCTTGCAGCCAACCCCAGCCCCATGCCCACCTGAGTCAGAATAAACCCAGGACGGATGCAGTCAACATACTCTTCACAAGGAGCCGCCAGCACCATTGCATCAGGGACAAAAGCATCGCGAAACAGACAGCTGTAGGTGCCGGTTCCTTCCAGAGCAATGAAGTGAGCATTACACCGGAGGCTCATACCCTCTAAATCATCGGCAACCACCGCCATCATGTAGTCATCGCTATCGACAATTCGAGCAGCAATCCCAAACGCATGACCTGGTCCTAAATTAGAAACCCAAGGCAGCATACCCTTGACCTTATAACCACCCTCAACGGGCTCTGCGGTCAATGCAATCTTTTCAATATCCGCAAAGTGCTTCATCGGGTTGGATAATCCCGTCCCAGCAAGCTTACGACCCGTAGCAATGTCAGGCAGCAGCGCCGCTTTCAGCGCTTGATTATCCGTGTTCTGCAGATACCAGGTACAAGCTACCTGGCACCAGGTCATGAAGCCTGTGGATAAGCACGCCTTCGAGACCTCTTCAATACTTTGAACAGCTCCCTTCAGCCCCAATCCTGTGCCGCCGTGCTCAGGTGCAACCGCATGGGCAAAAGCACCCACACTTCCCAACTGATGCATCACCTGAGCTGGGTATTCACCTTTCAGATCAATGTCTGCAACCTTAGGCACCAGTACCTTCTCAACCGTTGCCCGGACAGCCCCAGTAGCAGCTTGCAAGGGGGTAGAAGCGTCGGCAGATAGCGTTTTTGAAAGTGTCTGCATTTCAAATTCAGCTCAAAAGTGTAGATTAAAATCGAGTTCTCGCGCTGCAAAAATGCAGAAAATAATGCCCTACCCAGCCATCGCTACGCTAACCGGCATTGGATTGCTGAGGGTTGCTGATACAGGTGACCATGTGTTGGCGTGGGCAACCATCGCCTCCAGAACTTCGCGGCTAGCATTGCCATCAATGTCGACCTTGACGCGCACGTCAGTGAAGCCCACCTGAGGCTTAGCTAGTTCTCCCGTTCCCCACGTACTCGTGATGTTGATATCGCCTTCTAAGGAGATTTCCAGCTTAGTTAGGGTAATTCCTCTGGCGGCAGCGTTCGCCTGTAGTCCAACAGCCAAACAGGAACCAAACGCACCCAGGACAATCTCAGAAGGATTTGGCGCAGTGTTGTCTCCTAGCAGACCAGGTGGCTCATCGACTACAAACGGCTCTAGGTCGCGGGCATAGTTCAGGCTACGAAACTTGCGATCGCACACTGTCTTCACTTTCAAGGTCTTATCCGCAGGGTTCTCGCGGTTTTTCTGGCCCAGCGCCTCAAGCCCATCCTTAGGAATCGGCGTTAAGGGAGCCTTTACTTGAGTTGTGATGGTTGCTGAGTCTGACATGGTAGCTGCCAAATAGAACGTTCTTTCTATTTCGATTAGACGAAAAAAAGGCTGGAAAAACTGTATTCGACAATACTTTTTCTCTTGTTTGATAGTTCTGTTAAGGCAAACGACCAGATGCGTTATCCCACTTTTACCGCTGCCGGAGCTTGTTCAAGTGCGAGGATCAGGAGATGGCGGGCGATCGCAAAATTACGGCTAAGGCGATCTGTATCGTGGTGCAGTCGCCCCATCAGCATCGCCCCTTCAATTACCGTCATGATTTGCTCGGCCAGAAGGTCAGGATCAACGTCGGCTCTGAGTTGGGCTCGTCCTTGTTGCAGGAGTTGTGCCAATGCCCCTTCCCACCGATGGAAGACCTGCTGTAAATGGTCACGAAAACTGACATCCTGCTCAGCCAAATCAACAATCAAATTCCCCAATAGACAACCGCTACAAAAGGGAGCACGGCGCTGCTTTTGCTCCAACCTATCCAAAATCCAAAAGACCTGCTCAATCGGTGAGGAACATTGCTCCGCAGCAGGCTCTAGGACCTTCTTCTGCAGCTTTTCCCATTCAAAGTCAATCAGCGCGTGGCCGAGCGCTTGTTTGGAAGCAAAATAGTTGTAAAAGCTACCTGAAGATGCCCCACTGAGTCGAAAGAGTTCGTTTAATCCAGTGGCCGTTAAACCTTTGCGATGGACGGTGTCAATAACAGATTCGAGAATGTCCTCGCGAGTGCGCTTGCGATTGGCCATATCAGTAGGTCGACAGCTTTGCCTACAAGACTATCATTGGGGTTGGTTCTTGGTTTTTGGTTCACCGTTATTGGTACTTGGTCCATCGTTTATGGTTGATAGTCTGATAGCCGCTGCATTGCTTACTAATCACAATCAACTCTTAACCAAGAATGACAAACCGCGAAGAACTAAGAACGGTCTACCCCTGATAACCTCGTTCGTCTCCAGCCTATTCTTCAAACGTCGATAGCGCCGAACAAGCGCCGCATTTGGCGCACCCAGCGTTGATATCTGCGGATGACATACCTGCGGCTTTCAGCAGGGCTCCAACTTTCTGATACAGGGTGAACATGAAGTCGGTGCCGGGAGCAGGGTGGTTGGCTAGAGGGGTTCCTGTAATAGGGACAAAGGGTACGACGAAGGGGTAGACGCCAAGGGAAATGAGGCGATCGCTCACCGCTACTAGAGTCTCTAAGCTGTCGCCTAGGCCAGCCAGCAGATAGGTACTGACCTGTCCCCAACCAAAGACGTTGACGGCGGCTTCAAAGGCATTGAAATAGTGAGCCAAGGACACTTCAGCTTTACCTGGCATAATGCGGGCTCGAACGTTCGGGTCAACGGCTTCTAGATGCATACCTAAACTGTCGATACCGGCGGCCTTCATGCGCTCGAACCAGGTAAAGTCATCGGGCGGTTCGCATTGAGCCTGGATGGGTAAATTAATCCGCGCTTTGGTGGCTTTGGCGCATTCAGTTAGGTAGGCAGCCCCGCGACCGTGATCGATCTGGACCCCAATGTGATTGGGGCCGCGATTGTGTTTGGGGGTATCCTGTTTCAGCCAATCATCGGCGCGGCGG
>JBCBJE010000709.1:0-3465 GCA_038523735.1 Cyanobacteria bacterium J06626_18
AGGATAAGTCACCTTATTTTTTCAGGTTCAGAAGTCTTAATTAAAGTACCAAATGTTTGCCAGTGGTCCTAGTACCCTCCTACAAAAATAGGACCTTTGATGCGGTGATTTAGTTGGGATAGGACGATGTGTAGAGCGTGCTTGATGCCTAAGATGGGGCATCAAGCTCTGCGAGCATTCAAAATATGCAATTCAACCTGCGCTCAACAGTTGCCGTATCTGTTTGTGGTTTGCTTCTAGTTTTAGCTGCACCGTCTGGGGCGCTGGCAAGAGCAGTGACCAACCCAGTCGCGACAACGGAGGTGTTAACCGTTGGAGTACTTTCTGGTGCGGTTCCTGATTCCTATGCTGATACCGATCCTCATAACGAGGGACCGATTGCTTCCGACTCCTCAATAGAACTATCTACACTAAGTACCAATTTCACAGAGACATTACCCATAATCTTTGGCACCATTGCAGTCGGGCTGATTGTCACTGCGGCGATCGTTGCCATTCTATTACCAGAGATTCTGCAAGCCATGGGCTTACATCCCGACTATGACGCGGGACAAAAATACAACTTGCAGGGTAAAAAAGCGCTGGTGGTTACGACCAGCCACAGCGTGCTCAGCAAACCGGGTGAAACAACGGGTAAACCCACCGGGGCCTTTGGCTCCGAAATGACCGTCCCCTATTATGAATTTCTTGATGCAGGCATGCAGGTGGACGTGGCCAGCATCAAAGGCGGCGAAATTCCCATCGATCCCCAATCGTTTTACTACTTCCTGATTACACACGAAGACAAACGCTTCTTAAAGGATCCGGCCTTTCAGGACAAGATCAAAAACTCGCCCAGCATCGACGACCTTGACTTCACCGACTATGACCTGATTTTCTTCGTGGGAGGGTGGGGGCCCTCCTACGATTTCGCCCAGTCGAAACGGCTGGCAGAAAAAGTGAGCGAGGCCTATTACGCAGAAACTCCGATTATGGGCTCGGTCTGCCATGGTGCTCTGGCCTTTGTCAGCGCGAAGGATGCCGCAGGCCAGTCGCTGATCGCGGGACGCAAGATGACGGGCGTGACCCAGGGACAGCTCGATTTCTTTGGCATAAAATTCACGCCCAAGCACCCAGAAGCCGAGCTCAAAAAGGCTGGGGCGGATTATCGCGCCAATCACCATCCGGTAGCCGACATTTTTGCAACCGTAACAGTCGTGGATCATGAACAGCGCTTTGTCACAGGTCAGAACCAGAATTCCGGCCATGAAACTGCCCAAAAGATGATGGAATTGCTCTCGCAAAGGAGTGCCAAATGATGCGAAAGATTAGAAGAGTATGCCTGACACTGACGCTGTCTGTCGTCTTAATTCTGAGTACCTTACCGACACAACCAGCCCTGGGCAGCACACTGCTCACAGTACAGAATACGTCAGAAACACAGAACGCAGAGACGATGGCGATAGAAGCTGAGGCACAGCAGCCCCCCAACTTTGTTCTGATTCTCGTCGATGATTCAGGTCCGATGGACTTCAGCGCGTTTGGCGGCGAAGCCCGCACGCCGAACTTGGATCAGCTTGTCCAAAATGGCGTGTGGTTCAATAATTTTCACACCTCTCCAGTTTGTGCGCCATCGCGGGCGATGCTGGTCACCGGCAGCGACAGTCACTTGACCGGCGTGGCCAATTTGCCGGAAATGCTGCCGGAAGGCTACGCGGATCAGCCGGGATATGCCGGTGAACTGAATGAGAGCGTCAACACTGTGGCCACCTGGCTGAAGGCCGCAGGCTACGAGACCTACGCCACGGGCAAGTGGCATCTAGGCCACAACGAGACCAATTTGCCGAACGCCAAGGGCTTTAATCACTCTTTCATTCTTGGGGGTTCTGGGGCCAATAACTACGACACCCGAGGCTATGTGCCGATGAAGCCCAAAGCCTATTGGTACCGCGACGGCAAAGAAACAGATTTGCCCCAGGATTTTTACTCTTCCAAGGACTACATTGAAAGTACCATTGACTTTCATGAAAGCCAGGGTAACCCCGACGCCCCATTTTTTAGCTACATCGCCTTTCAAGCCATTCACGCGCCGATTCAGGCCCCCGAACGCTTTGTCGAGCCCTACCGAGAGGTTTACAGCGCGGGCTGGGACGTTCTGAGACAGCAACGCTATGAAAAAGCGAAAGATCTCGGCATCATTCCGGCGGATGTGGCCATGAACGACATCTTTCCAGAATTCAGAAAATGGGAGGAGATCAGTCCTGGGCTTCAGGCCGAATATGTTACCGATATGGCGGTGACGGCAGGTATGTTGGAGGCCATGGATTTTTACATTGGTGAGTATATTCAGTACCTCAAAGACAGCGGGCGCTTTGACAACACTGTCTTTATCATTGCCTCTGACAATGGCCCTGACGGGGGCAACTACCGAGTTAGCGTAGCCGAGGTCTGGCAAAAGGCGATGGGTTACCACAAAGACCCCAACCGGGTCGGCGATGCTGGCTACTTTGGGGACATTGGCCCCGAATTCGCTGCGGCACTGTCTTCGCCTTTTTCATTTTTCAAGTACTACACCGCCGAAGGGGGGGTGCGCACCCCCCTGATTATCTCGGGACCCAACATTCCTCAGGGGCGCACCAGCGATGTCTTTTGCTTTGTCACAGACGTGGTGCCCACCATGCTTGAACTGGCCGGATTGCCAACTCCAAGCCGCGATGAGGCGGTACCCATCACTGGCAAGAGTCTATTGGCGCATATCCAAAACCCAGAGGTGCCGGTCTACGCTGAAGATGAAGGGGTGGGGTTGGAAGCCGCTAATTCCGCCGCTTATTTTCTCGGCGATTACAAAATCGTGAAGAACAACATTCCCCTGGGAGACAACACCTGGCACCTTTATCATCTGAAAACTGACCCAGGTGAGACCCGAGACCTGGCTGAACAAGAGCCGGAACGATTTCAGGCCATGGTGGCCGCCTACGACGCTTATGCCCAAAATGTAGGTGTGATTGAGATGCCGGAGGGCTACTCAGCCGAGGACGAAGTGTTACGTAAGTCAGTGGCATATATTCTCAAACACTACGGCCCCTTTGCTCTGATTCCGCTAGTCTTGCTCCTCCTCCTCCTGAGCGTGCTCTGGCGTTGGCGTCGCCAGGCGAAAGCATGAAAAAACTGACTTTACCCATGAACTGCTTGAACGGTATCTCGATCAAAATTCTCGCGACTGTGCTGCTTGCTGGGTGCTGTTGGGCTCTATCCATGCCGATTGCAGCCCACGCAACTTCTGCTTGCCCCAGTGACATGGTGTACATTCCGGGTGGTCGCTTCACTATGGGGGCTGACAACCCTGACTTTGTCGAAGAAAAGAGAGTAGAAGATGTCAGCGTCAGCAGCTTCTGCATTGAGCGCCATGAAGTCACCAATGCTCAATTTGCCAAGTTTGTTCAAGCAACCGGCTATGTCACCGTCGCTGAGCGTCCGCTCTCAAAA
>JBCBJE010000710.1:0-3463 GCA_038523735.1 Cyanobacteria bacterium J06626_18
AGGCATCCATGTGTTCGCAAACTTTGCCGATCTGCTCTAGCCATTCAGCCGATCGTATCGGTAGCTCGGCTTTTAATGCCGCCATACCAATCACATTCCCTTCGCCCGCATGGACCCCGTTGAGTTCCAAATATCGAGCCATTTTATCCCAGTTTTCTAGAAACGCGTTTGCCTGCGGCGGTGGGGCACAAACGGCAAAGAGAGATTCCCCTACAAAGGTGGCCTGCTCCAAGTCAAAATCGAGCTTTTTGGCCAGCCGACGGAAGAACTTGAGTCGAGCCGGGTTATATCGCTGCGAATGTTTGACTACATTGGACGTGAAAATGCCATACACACCGGGCTCAGCCTCGTCATCCAGAAAAATCTGTCCCGTTAGCCGACTGTCAGCATCGGTCAGAATGACCGTTTGAAACTGCGCTAACCCCCGTTCGATTAAAAAGCGCTTGTCGTGATAACAGTGCAAAATGCCCCGCGATTTCAGCAGGAATGCCTCAACGTTGCTGAGCTCAGCAAAATCTGAAGGCACGTCGGTCCCCATCAGCAGGCGGTAATCAGGCGCGAACCGGCCAAAGTCAGCTGCCAACTGCTTGGCCAAACGGCGATATTTTTGCCCTAGCGCAAGACACGCAAAGCAGACGGTTTCTGGTTGTAGTGTCATTTCAATAAAATGGATAAATAAAGCTGAATATAGCCAGAACAACAATTTGATAAGGCTTTTAATAAAAAATCAGGCAATCAGCCAACCAATGATGCCCGAAGTTGATGCACTTCACCCATCCAGGCCTCAAACCGAATGGGCAGCTGGCTCACCCGTTGTAGCCGATAGCTCATCCTTCAGATCTCGCAGGTTTTGCCCGCTCGCTTCGACAGACATGGGTATAGGCGAAGTAAACACTCGACCATCCCGGTCAGACGGACTCAATAGTGACAGGCAAGCTTTCAAGAACCCCAGCAAGTAAAAGCAAAGTCGACTAGCAATCGCCACAGCCGATCCGCTCTTATTACAGGGGGGGTTCCCCAGGACGTGACAGTCGAACAGTCGCCCCGAGAGTCTTGCCAACTGCCAGGGGGTTAAATTCTTGAGCGCCATCAAGAAGTGGTTGTGGTAAAAAGTGATCTGATATTTCAAAGAGCGTGTTGAAATATCGTGGCATCCACCCGTTTCCTCACCCAGGTGAATCAGATGTGCCGCCGGGTCGTACCAGATTTTCAACCCTGTTCTGCGAAATCGCAGGCAAAAGTCCGACTCTTCGCGTACAGCGCTACCCCGGAAGCGTTCATCGAATCGAATCCCGTGGGTAGTAAAGACCTCCCGTCGGAAGGACATATTACAGCCCCGTGCAGTCAGTACCTGCTGGGGCTTGACCGTATGGACAAGGTCGATGTGGTACCAGGCTATGCCCGGGTCCATCGCCTCGGGTGGCAGATCTTCTATGCGCTTGGCTGAGCGAGACTCGGCTAGCTTCATCCGATCAAATACACGACCGGCAACAGCACCAATCTCGGCGTCGCGTTGGTAATTGCGGGCATGCCCCCAAAGGTAGCCCTCCGGCAACTCCACGTCATCATCCAAAAACAACAGCACATCGCCATTAGAGCGCTCGATAGCGTAGTTTCGCGCCGCCGGCAGACTGGCCCAGGCAACGGTGTGAAGCTGAATATGGCCGGCAGCGCTGGCCTGTTCTAGAAACAGTTGGGTCGCCGGTACGTGGTCCTGCGTTTGATCAACGACAATCACTTCGTAGGTTGGGTAGTCCTGCTGCAAAATGCTTTTGATTGTGTCACACAGCACCGCTTCGCGCCCGTAGGTAGGCACAATGACCGAAATACAAGGCTGATTAGATAGCGCTGACGACATAGCAATAATCCATAGGGAACGGCAGAACTCTGGGACAGGCGTGGAAACGCAGGGAGTGAATCGAGCCACCCCCCAATGCACTAGACAAATTCGGCTTCCTTTCTACGCTTTTTGATCTTCTTCCCGGCTTTGAGGGCTTCTGCTTCCCTGGCCAGGGCTCGTTCCTGCTTGTCGAGCTTAGGAATTTTGAGGCACACACCGGCGGCGAGCCAGTAGTAAACCGATACCGGATCGACGTCGAGCGGATAGTAGTAAGGGAAAAAACTAATAAATAAAACAAAAACCCACATGGAGGCCGCATAGCCCCTGAGGTTTTTATCCTTCGTCGCCCGATACGCCTGAAACGTTGTAACCGAGAGCGTTGCATACAGTGCCAAAATCGACATCAAACCCAGGGGGCCTACCTCGTAGAGTAGCTTTGGGTGGTAGGTTTCGATCAGTCGAATCGGTCCAAAAATTCGTGCTGAATTTGTCGCACGAGCGATGCCCTTACCCAGCAGCCCTGAGCCTTCACGCCACTCATGCACCTCACGAAACTGCTGTACGATAAATACATGGGGCGGGGAGGCATTCCAGCGGGACTGAAAGCTTTCCAGCCGCTGTTGCATCACTGCCGGATTGCGGACAGTCACAAACACCAGAACTAACGCCAGGACGACTCCAATGGGCAGGAACCGCTTCAGGTTGGTAATTTGGCCAGTCAAAAGCGACAGGCTGATGACGGCAACGGGTACCAGGAACAGCGCGATCCGCTGACCCGATAGCACTGACATGATAAACACAGTGGCAAGCGAGATCATGCCAACCAGTCGCCAAAAGGGTGAGCGGTCATTGAACGCTGTCCCAAAGGAGAAAAACGCACTAGAAATCAAAAACCAACCCCACTGCCAGGGGGCAACAAACGTACCCGGCAGACGAATCTGACCTTGACTTGGGGAGTAGAGCAACGCCCCGCCTACAAAACAGCGCGCTTCTAAGGTCGCCTTAAACAGGGTGTCGCCGGTAGCCCCGGTGCCCTCGGTCCCCGCGCAGACCCCAGTGGTCAGCATTAGGTATTGCACCATGCCTAAGGAGCACGCAATTAACACCAGCACGGCCTGAATTCGCAGCAAAAAGTACAGATCCTCTTTGGTGCGCATCAAATAGTAGATGCAGGTAATCACGGGCAAATATCCCAGAATCACCTTGATACCTAGCAATCCCATAAATAGCGGTTTCTGATCACCTCCCGACTGTAGATGCTGGGGCAGGTTGACTAGCAGCAGCGTCATCAGCAAAATGACCGCTACGATGCTTAGCGGGACCGTAATCGCTTTAGGAATGAGAATCGGTAGTCGTTTGGCCCGGCAAAACTGGATAACGCCAATCAGCGCAGGAACATAGAACGCGTCTTTGGCTAACTGCAGCAGAGAGTTGCCGCCCAGAGCGTAGACGACGGTGCCCGAAAACGGGATGTAGATGACGAAGGCGTAGAACGCTTGGCGCTGGTACTTAAAGGAGAGGGTCAGACACATCAGACCGGCCGTAGCCGCAACTCCCAAGGTGGGTTCTACCAGTAGACCAATCAGCAGACCGATAAAGCCTGAAAATGCGATCGCACCGACC
>JBCBJE010000711.1:0-3428 GCA_038523735.1 Cyanobacteria bacterium J06626_18
CTCACCTTCATCGGTATCCTCATTGCCAGTGCATGGCTACAGTCCTTCAGCACCTTTGTCCGTGATACATTAGGGCTCCGTTGGCGGCAGGGATTAACGCGCCAGTTTTTGGGCACCTATCTCGATCAGAAACGGTTTTATCGACTGTCTGTAGCGCTCCCGGTGGATGCTGGGGAGGAAGCGGTTATCGACAATCCCGACCAGCGATTGTCAGAAGATATTAGATCGGTGAGCCAGACAACTCTACTGGTGTTCGTCATTGGTCTTGAGTCGGTGGTGCAGTTGGTGGGGTTTGTGTGGGTGCTGTGGTTTATTTCCAAGGCACTGACCGGGTTTCTGGTGGTGTATGCCGGGGTAGGGAGCGCGATCGCTACCTTGTTCTTTGGCAAGCGGCTAACGCGCATCAATACGGAGCAACTCAAACGTGAGGCCAACTTCCGCTTTGGTTTAATTAATGTGCGCGAGAATGCCGAATCCATTGCTTTCTATCGGGGGCAGGCGCATGAAAGTAGGGCTTTACAAGGGCAGTTTGCTGGGGTCGTCGCGAACTTTAATCGCTTCATTCGCTGGCAGTTGGGGCTTGATTTTTTCCAGAATGGTTACCAGTACCTCACCTTTATTCTGCCAAGTCTGATTCTGGCTCCCAGCATTTTGACGGGGCAGCTTGAGGTGGGGGCGATTTTCCAATCCCAGGTAGCGTTCGATCGCATCTGGCTGGCGCTGAGCTTGGTGGTGGTACAGTTTGAGCAGTTAACGGCTTTGGCCGCTAGCATGGGCCGTTTGGGAGTCCTCGCGCAGTCGCTGCAGGGGGCAGGTACTCCGGATGACCTCGCGATTCAGACTGTGGCAAATCCAATGCTGGCGGCTCAGCATTTGACGGTGTATACCCCGGATGGTCAGCGACGATTATGTCAGGATTTATCGTTTGAAGTGCCTTCGGGATCAAGTTTGCTGGTGACGGGGCCCAGCGGTGTGGGCAAAAGTGCTTTGTTGAAGACGCTATCGGGTTTATGGACAGCGGGACAGGGGACCTTAAAGGCTCCAGCCGCGAGTCTCTTTTTACCCCAGCAGCCTTACCTTCCCTTGGGATCCTTACGCCGTCAGCTCCTGTATCCCCATGGCGATGAAGCTATGACGGATGAGGCTTTGATTGAGGTTCTGCAACAGGTACAGCTCTCGGGATTGAGTCCAATGCTAGAAACGGTGGCGGATTGGTCCCAGCGACTCTCGTTAGGTGAGCAGCAACGACTCAGCTTTGCCCGCTTGCTGCTGCAACGACCAACCTACGCCATTTTGGATGAGGCAACGAGTGCTGTCACCGTAGAGCAGGAGCAGGGACTCTATCAATGTCTTGTCGAAGCGGGGATCACAGTGATTAGTGTGGGACATCGTTCCAGCTTGTTGCCCTATCACGTTCAAGTACTCACCCTCGCGCCCAATCACAGTTGGACCCTGCAATCTACTCAGGATTATCGTTTTGTCTAGTTTGCCGAAGCTAGGAAGTCGCTCCGAACGCTACCGTTGGCAGTGGGTTTGGTCAGTGCTGTGGCCCTACTGGGTGTCCTCTGAAAAGTGGGGAGCCTGGGGTCTGCTGCTGTCCTTGGTCGTCGTACTGCTCATTCGCACAGGACTGCAGGTGCTGTTTTTGATTTTTGGGGGTGAGCTGACGTCTGCCTTGGCAGCTCAAGATAGCGATCGCTTTGCTCAAGCCTTTGTTATTTTCCTTGGCGTCCTTTTCGTAGGAGTTCCCTTCGCCTCGTTAGCAGGCTACATCGGCTCCAAGCTGGGGCTCTACTGGCGCAATTGGCTGACTCGTCGCTACCTAAATCGCTATCTGGATGATGCCCAGTTCTATCAGCTGCGATTGCAGGGCACCCTCGATAATCCCGATCAGCGCCTCGAAACGGATATCCGCACCCTGACGCAAGAGTCACTCAAGTTTTTTGCGATTGGGCTGGAGTCGATTTTTCAACTCGTTGGCATTGCCGGAGTGCTGTGGGCGATTTCGCTGCCGCTGATGGTGTTTTTGGTCGTGTACTCAGTTTTTGGCACTGCGATCGCCACCCTCTTTTTTGGCAGAATGCTGGTGGGTATCAACCTGGAACAGCTGAAGCGCGAGGCCGATTTTCGCTTTGGGCTGGCTCGGATTCGCGAAAATGCTGAGGCGATCGCTCTCTATCGAGGCGAACAGTCCGAGCGGCGGCAGAGCTGGGAGCAGTTCATCCAGATATTCGACAACTTCAAGCGCTTGATTAGCTGGCAACTGGGTCTCAATCTCTTTCAAAATCACTACCGCTATGCCACCTTTATCGTGCCAGGGCTGATTCTGGCTCCGCGTCTGTTTGCGGGAGACTTGGAAATTGGCGATGTCACCCAAGCTGGGTCCGCTTTTAACCTGATGCTGGGGGCGTTGGCGCTGATTGTGCTGCAAATGCAGCAGCTCACGAACCTGGGTGCGGCGGTGCAACGCTTGGGGCGTCTGCATGAGGCCCTTTCCCCATCGTTATCGCGGGGTGAGGAGCGGGTTGATGATAGGGCGATCGTAGTGGCGCACAGCCATGCGCCACTACGATTGGATATGCCTGAAACCAACACGGGATCGAATACCCCCCTTGCCCTGCCCAAAATGCAACGCCAGGTGGGTAACGTGATCGCTCTCAACCATCTAATGCTGCAAACTCCGGATGGTCAAACCACATTGGTGCGTGACCTTTCGCTGACGGTAGCGAACCAGCAGCACCTCTTGATTGTGGGACCAAGTGGGGTGGGAAAAAGCGGCTTACTGAGGGCGATCGCGGGCCTATGGCAAGTCGGCACGGGCACCATCACCACCCCTGAACCTGAATCCATGATGTTTCTCCCCCAACGCCCTTACCTAATTCGAGGCTCACTGCGACAGCAGCTTTTGTACCCGAGCTATAGGGAACAGGGAACAGGGGACAGGGAACAGGGAATAGAAAAGAACAAACACAAAATGCAAAACGCCCTCCTAATTTCTGATGCCGGGCTGCCAGCTTCTGATTTCTCTTTACAAATCTCAGATGATGCAATGGTGGCGGTACTGAAGCAGGTGAATTTAGCTGAGTTATTGGAGCGATGGGGTGGACTAGACGGTGGACAGGATGCGATGCAAACGCTCTCGGGGGGGGAGCAGCAGCGCTTAGCTTTTGCCCGTCTGTTGTTGCAGCCACCCCAGTACGCGCTTTTGGATGAGGCAACGAGTGCGTTGGATTTACCGAATGAGGCACGATTATATGAGGCTTTGCTGATGACGAAGACAACATTCATCAGCATCGGACATCGGGCGTCGTTGAGGCAGTACCATCATCAGGTCTTGAACATGAAAGCTGACTAAGAATGGCTCTTGCACGCGATTGAATGACTTTACCGTGTTTGATACTTCACGGAACAAAAATGCGGCCAACTCC
>JBCBJE010000712.1:0-3398 GCA_038523735.1 Cyanobacteria bacterium J06626_18
AGGGTGAGGGGGGAGTGGGGGCGCTATCCGGTGGAGGTTTGGGAGCGGTTGCAGGTGGAGTTGGTCAGCGGGCGGCAGCAGGTGCTGTATCGCTACTGGTGGCTTTACGAGGAGGAGTATGGCTGCGATGTTGGGACGGAGCCGCCGTCGCTATTGGGTTTCTAGCGATTGTTTGATGGTCTGAAACTCCTCAACGACTTCGATGTCCACTGACCCGCCTGCTACTTGCGGTTGTGCGAGACTGAGGGCTTCGTTGATCATGAATAGGGCTTCGGTGGTTTTGCCTTGGGCTTTGTAGACCTTGGCGAGTCCTTCGTAGCCATAAAAGTCGTCTGGGGCGGAGACGATCAGGGTTTTGAAGATCTGCTTGGCTTTGTAGTACTTTTTCGATTTGATCAGGTCGTTACCTTCGTTGTATGCATCGATACTATCGATGCTGAGGGGTTCGACTGTGGGAAACTCGGTTTGGAGTGCCTGTAGGAGGGCGGCTTTGCTAGAGATGGGGATTTCGGGCATAGATAATCGCTATCGGTGGACAACCTGTTGCTAGACCTCTGTCACCAAACCTTAGCCATGCGCAGGGTGAACCCTGGTAGCTCAGGGGCGCAGTTGACGATCGTCGGATTGGCAAGAATCTCAGGTAGCTGTCCTGGACGATAGATATGCACTGTCCGGAGCTTTCGGTCAATCAGCAATCCTAGCTGCAACCCATTATTGATATACTCATCCATTTTTTCCTGCAGAGTTTTTAGCGTATCGCTGGCTGAACGCAGCTCTACGACAAAGTCAGGGCAGATAGGGGCAAAAGATGCCTGCTGCTCTACTGAAAGGGCATTCCACCGTTCCAGTCTGATCCACGCGACATCTGGCGAACGGGTTGCACCATTGGGCAGAGTGAATCCTGAGCTGGAATCGAAAGTTTCACCCGTACCGTCTTGATCGGCCCAGTTGCCCACTTGCTGGGCAACTTTCAAGTTACGGTTACCGGTATCTGAAAAAGCAGGCGGCATGACGATGACCTCTCCAGAAGCTGTCCGTTCTATTCGAAGTTCTCTGTTGGTCTGACAGAAGGCATAGAACTGGGCCTCACTCATCGTTGTCTGAGTCATTAGAGACGACAGGTCAACCGTCAGCGGTGTCGGCTCAGATCTAATCTGCAGACTGGTCATGTCAGATGAAGCTCCAATCGAAAGCTGTGTGGCTCAATCTTATCAAAAGTCCCTGTGCTGTCTGATTGACAGATCCTATTCAAATCTGGGGCGATTGATGAGGCAAGATCGCACACTCTGCTGCTCACCCACGAACAATCATGAAGGTTTGTAACAAGTTTAATTGTCCTGTGGACAGTCCAAAGGACTTAGCTAAGATAGAACTGTCCCAAAGGCTTGAGGGTCCAGGGAGAACCGCCTCCACTGGTGGGTTTACTCCTGCTGGCGTACAAGTGCCAGAGCGACTAAAAGCCCATCGCCTAATCAAAAATTAGGTGATGCCAGTGCCAAGACCGACATCACCAAAGCTGTCACTACCATCAACAGATAGCAAGCCGAAGCCAGCATGGGGGTGCTGGCTTTTTCATGTTAGCCTACCGGCTTGGAAACGCTCCAGGCAGTTTCGCCGTTGGTGCGGCGTCCGATGGGTGTAAAAACAAAGCCAGCGTCCTCAAAGTAATCTTCTGCTGCATGAAGTACTTCGAAAGAGATATCGAGCAGATCGGCGATCTCTGAAGTACTGAGCTGCCAGCCATTCTTGTGAGCTTGTTCTAGCGCCTGTAGATGAGCAAGGGGATGCGCCTGCTCCATTTGGTTAGCTAGCTCTAGCGCGATCGCACCTGCCAATTCCCTAATTGCTGACGGGGTCAACGTGACAGGGGCAGGCTCTCCGACTGACTGGCTTCTTTGCAGCCCTTTTTCTGCTAAAAACGCAGCGGTCTGCCCGCCTGCCTGAATGTACTCATGCAATTCGTCCATCAGAGTGAGCTGCTCAACGTTGAGAAAGGCACGGTTACCCACTTTCTCAGGCTTGATTCCCAACGCATCGATGCGGGTATAGATGGCGCTGCGAACCACGTTGTATCGCTGTGTTAGCTGACTTACGGGAAACCGCTCTGGGTTGGCTTCAGTCATATTTATTCCTTCGGACTGTCCTCAGGATAAAGGCATGGGTTCAGCTTGTCCACGGATTGTTATAGCTGCTGGAGGTGCTTCAGCGACAGACTGCGGATAAGGTTGTGCTGCCGGAGTAGGGTCTGATTGTTTTGAGTCGCTTCTTCCACCAGGTTGCGATCGCGCAGTGCATCCAGCGCAGCAACCTGGGCCTCTTCGGTCTGCTCCCAATCTTCTAAATGGCTCAGCCACCAGTCATCGGGCACGGCACACCGATAGACCGCAGCTTCGCATAGCAGGATGTAGGCATATCTGGCATCGCGTTCGAGCCGAGCAAAGGTCTGCTCAAGTCGCTTGTTCACATTGCGACGCAGTTCGCGGGTAAAGCGGTCTAACCGCCAGCGGTCCTCGCCGCCCTGAACCTGACCTGCGGCAGCCTCGGCAATAGCCCGTTCAACCTCTTCAATTTCGTCGCCGTAGCGCTGCCAATAGGCAGTGACGTCACCGAAGAACGGGCGACTGCTGATTTCACCCATGATGACGCGAATGGCCAGCGGATGGCCTTCGTAGGCTTGGCCGATGCGAGGCAGGTATCGTGACGGGTCCGTGTCTATCTCAAACCCTGCCTTATCGAATAGAGCCTGCTGCTCGCTGTCAGAAAGGCCGCTGAGACTGTGATGAAACCAGAAATTCCGATAGCGCGATCCGGCTTCGACCAGTTGAGAAGGCAACTCTTGAGAGGTGAGCATGATCCGACCAGAGAAACTGGGCGCGGCGAGCACTGCCTGAAAAAACGAGACCGCATGGCTATCTTTGAACCGGCTCCAGCCGTCCGCTTCATTGCCCTGCATAATCTCTTCTAAAGAGTCGATGAGGAGGATGTAAGCCGAGCGCTGCAGATGCTGAACCAATCGCCGATTTAGCAGCTGTGCATCGGCCCGTTCCTCTGGGCTAACGCTGAGGCCACAGTCTTCTAGCAGTTGGGCAGCGGTACTGGCCCAACTATCGGCAGGGTCCTGTCCATCGAAGTTAGCGCGAATGAGGCGAAACTGGGAATTGTTGTCAGTCCAGCGCAGGGTCAGCAGCTCCGCCAATGCGGTTTTACCGACACCTGCAATCCCCGTGATCATGAGCAGGCGGCAGGCGTTGTTCATCTGCGTCAGCAACGATTCGATCAGCGGTTCACGTCCGACCCAGTCAGGGTCGTAGGCATAGAAGTTGCTGGTTAGCGGCTCAGCTGCCAGAGCTTCACTCACCGGATCAGCCGGGTTGATCAGGCTACCGGGGTCGAGCGTC
>JBCBJE010000713.1:0-3390 GCA_038523735.1 Cyanobacteria bacterium J06626_18
AAAACCAGGGCGCTCAAGGGGTAGTGCTTCGCGGCTGCGAATTTGCGGGTGAAGAGTCTTGGTTGGTGTAAAACTGCAGGAAGTGCTGGAGCTAGCCAGACAGTTAAAGCGTGTATTCACAAAGGAAAGCTGCGTCTAATGCCTCATGACGAAGGGGGGTGGTGAATGCACTCCCGTTTCTTGACTCCTCACTCTTGATGTCGGTTCCATAACATTCCCTCGTTTGGTCGATGCGTCGAGGGAATGGCTTGCGATGCTGTGCTGTCCAACTCAGCTGATGCTAGAGGCGAAATTCAGCCGTGACGATCGCATGATCACTCAGCAACTTGCCCGTCGGCTCACAGGGATAGGCCCCCAAAACAACAGCGGGCGAGGTGTGTGAGGGTGCAACCTCTAAGCCCCGCGCCATCAAATAATCAATGTGATTGAGCCCGAGCTGAATGCGTCCGTCTACCACTTCTTGATAGGTGCTCTGGCTCAGATCATTGGCTGCATCGACCGTGAAGTCCGCCTGTCGAAAGTTTGCGATAACCGGGCTAGTGGGACCGGCATTGAGGTCGCCGCCAATGATGACGGGGCGATCGCCACCACCAGCAGTCAATTCCTGTAAAAGCAATCGCCCTTCCTCAGTGCGTTTGACATGTTCGTCTCGCCCACTCTCTAGATGCGTCGAGACTACAGTGACAATCTCCTGTCCAACCTGAACCTCTGCCAAAATGGCATTGCGTCCTCCCAAGCGGTTTTCAAAGGAGTCGTACCATTTTTCGATACCGGGAAATCGCAGCATCCGCACTGACTGCAGCGGCAAACGCGACAAGATAGCGTTGCCATGGTAACCGCGCTGATTTTCGCCACTGTATAGCTCCCGTTCCCGAGGTGTGCCGATGGAGAGCTGCAGAAATTCCACGCCATAGGCATAGTTCATACCCAACGCCAGGGCCAGTTCACGGGTGGTGTGTTCGTTTTGAGCCCGCACCATGCCGTTATCCATTTCACTTAAGAGCCAAATATCCACCTGCTTGAGCGCAGGATGCGTCTGGATGAGCTGAGCAGCTTCGCGCCAGTAACGTCCTCGTTCTAGATTCCAGGCAGCGATATGCAAAGTCTCGCTAGTGGTTGCTTGGGAGCGAGTGTTATCCAGCTCGATCGCGCTAATTTCGGGCACCAACTGGTTAAGTTCGGTGGGGGATTTGCCGTCTGGGTTTTGGGCTAGCCAGTGACGGTGATCGCGATCCAAAACCTGTAAGGCCGGCACTGTTTTCGTGAAGCGTTCTGCCGAGGTGGATGCATTTTCAGGCATGTCAAAAAGTCGGTTTACTTAGGGATCGGATTGTTGCGTGGTAAGGACCGGGTCTCTTGTGTCGATTGCGCTTAGTTGATTGATACTTTCTAGAGAGCCCCGGTCCCTGTTTGTTCAAACGATCGATATTCTACAAAGAGACCCAGTTTCTTGATGTAGTTGGGGTCGGGTCTCTTGTATTAGTTGCTCAAGCGATTGGTATTTCCCAAAGAGACCCGACCCCTGGCGACCCCTGGCAAATTAGTACAAATGTTGCTATTGTGAAGCAGCTTTGAACGGGGCCGGCGCGTGCAGGGGCTATTGTGGGGATTTTTAGGACTGGGTATTGGAGGAGCGATCGCAACTCTTCTTTACCAAACGCGCATGGGCACCATTCGTGAACGAGCCCGTGCTGAGGTAGTCGCGGATCGGGCCAGTGCCCACGAGCGTATACAGCAGCAAGCGCAGCAAATTCAGGAACTGCGGGCTGCGGTGCAAGAACGTGACCAGCACCTAGATAGACTCCACGCTGCGGTTCGCCAAGAAGCCACACAGCGAGCAACTGCTGAGGCCCAAATGGACCATATTCCTCAACTGCAGCAAACCCTCCAGGAGCGAGAATCCCAATTGCAAGACTTACAGCAAGGCTACGGAACCTTGCGATCGCAGCTTGCCGAAGTCCAAACCCGACTGCAAGCAGAGCAGTCCCGCTCCCAAGAAAAACAGACGCTACTCGATCAGGCCCAACAGCGGCTCACCGATACCTTCAAAGCTCTGTCTGTCGATGCGCTACAGCAGAATTCGCAATCCTTCATGCAGCTAGCGGAAACAGTGCTATCCAAGTTCCAGAGTCAGGCACAGGGTGATTTGAGCCAGCGTCACCAGGCGATCGCCGCCCTCGTTCAACCGCTACAGAACTCTTTGCAGCAGGTCGGCACCCATCTGAAAGATTTGGAAACGGCACGCACCGCCGCCTATAGTAGCCTGACCGAACAGGTGAAGTCACTGGCGATGGCTCAAACCCAGCTCCAGAGCGAAACACACAATTTGGTGAAAGCGCTGCGATCGCCGAATGTGCGAGGACGCTGGGGCGAAATTCAGCTGCAGCGCGTGGTGGAAATGGCGGGCATGGTGGAGTACTGCGACTTTGCTCAGCAAACCTCAGTAGAAACAAAAGAAGGACGCCTGCTGCGCCCCGACATGGTGGTTCAGTTACCCAATCAACGCAGCATTATTGTGGACTCCAAAGCGCCCCTGCAAGCCTATTTGGAATCTTTGGAAGCTCCCGATGAACGTACTAAGCGCGATCGCCTGCGCGACCATGCCCGCCACATCCGCACCCACTTAACGCAGTTGGGCAGCAAGCGCTATTGGGAGCAGTTTCAGCCCGCCCCCGAGTTTGCCGTCCTCTTTTTACCGGGGGAAACCTTCTTCAGTGCCGCCTTAGAACAGGATCCGGGTCTGATTGAGTTCGGCGTTGATCAGCGCGTCATTCTAGCGACCCCCACCACCTTGATTGCGCTACTCAAAGCTGTAGCTTATGGCTGGCGGCAGGAGCGCCTAGCTGAAAACGCCCAGCAAATCAGCACGCTCGGCAAAGAACTGTACGACCGCACCCACACTCTCATCAGTCACCTGGCAAAGCTCCGGCGAGGACTCGATAGTTCTGTAGATGCCTTCAACAAAGTAGTGGGTTCTCTAGAATCACGAGTACTCGTCACTGCACGCAAGTTCAAAGACTTGGGAGCCGCATCTGGCGAAGAGTTGGAGACGGTTGAAGCACTTGATAGGGTACCCCGCTCACTCACGCCCCAATCAATATCGGACCCTGGTCTAGACCCAGAATAACGTAGCCTGGAGACATGGCAAATTCTGGCCCTAGCTTTATTCTTCTCTTTTTGGACGGCGTCGGCCTAGGGCGATCGCACCCCTCAAATCCACTAGCAGACCCAACAAACACCCCTTTTCTCTGCCAACTTTTAGGAACCCCCCTAATCAACAATTCACCCCCTTCCCCCCTCTCCCTCTCTCCCTCCCCCTCCACTTCCACTGCCCCCTCTGCTTCCCTTACCCGCTCACCCTTCTACCCTTCTACCCTTCCACTCCTCCAT
>JBCBJE010000714.1:0-3387 GCA_038523735.1 Cyanobacteria bacterium J06626_18
CCTGAGACAACTGAGAGTAATAACGAAACAACAATCAACCCAACGGCCCAACGTCTCAGCAATCCCGCTTTAGCTCGGGTGAAGTTCGTTCCTGTTAAATTCGCATTGGTGAAATTTGTACTACGAATATCCGCCCCACTGAAGTTTACACCTGAGAGATCTTTGCCTTGAAAGGTTTGCCCCCTAAGACTTTCTCCGCTAAAGTCTCGCCGACCAGCTTCGTACAACCGCAGTAGCTCAGCAGCTTTCACGTTCTAGCTCCATACACTGCCCCAGCACCTTCCCAGCCCATCAAGTCTAATTGTTCCTTTTCTGACAGAAAATCTGTCATTGATCCAGCAATTCAGCCGAAACCGCCGAAATATTGCGCTTTCCTTCTACGACTACCTTCAAAATTTCCAACGCAGGCTGCTCCGCCTCAATCAGCCCCACCACCCGCGTCACCTGACTCGCGCGTATATACTCGCTAACCCGCCCTTTATGGCTATCCCACCGATAGTAATAACTCACACTCGGATTCGCCCGCTTCCGGTTCCCCGTCCGCTCTTCAATCCAGCCAGAGGCGTTACCTTTATCCCGATGCTTTCGCCGATTTTCCACCGCATCCAGCGGATTTCGGACCATCGTCCGCTTTCCCCCAGAACGTAGATCCACACGCTGATAGACCACTGGCTCCGGTAACAACGCCAGCTGCATACCATTCAGAGCGTCATCTATCCGCAGCTGGCCCGCTCGTTCTGCTTTGAGCACCCGCTTACGGCCCATTTGCTTAAGGTCATAGGTGCCATGGCAAGGAGCACAGAGGGCTTTTAGATTGTTGCGATCGCAATTCCCAGGCTCATGGTCAAGGTGCGCGACTGTCAACTTAAAACGCCCCAACCGCACCACCGGCTCCACGTCTTCCACCACGTCCCATAGCTCCAACACCTTCGGATGATTAGACCGCTGGATTCTGGCAATGGCGTCTTTCGGCGACTCCCCAGGCTGACGGCAAGGCCGCCCGCATTCGGTACAACACCAGTTGGCCTCGGTTTTGATTTGCAATGCAAGCTCATCCCAGTTGTCAGGATAGAGACTTCGATCCATTGGCATCGTTCTATCCTCCCGTTAACCGAGACATTGCTGCGAGAATCTTTTGTTGCTCCGGCGTTAGCTCCGTTGCTTCGGCCACAGCATTGACCATCATCGGCTTTAGTTGGGCTTCTAGCTCATCCCAAGAGTGAGATCGCAACTCCTCAAACGGCACCCACCGCTCATCCACCAGGCACACTAGCGTCGTATCACCCTGACGCTGTGATGCGAGGACTAAGCCTCGTCGGCGCGCTTCGTCGTACCAGGTGGCCCAGTCGCTGTTACCGCTGCTCGGCTCCGGTTGGGCATCCAGCGTTTCAGCAATTAACTCACCCAACGCAGGCATCGACGGCTCTGAGAAATCGCGAGGAATCGCTGTTAATTCAATGCATTCGGTGATCGCTTCATCGATTAGGTCCTCGGCCACTAGGGCGGCTTTGGCTTTGTAAAACTGTCGCTCCGTCAGCTGCCAGCGCTGACAAAAGTCAGGTACATGCTCGATTTTCCAGGGTTCGCCTGGGGGGCGATGGGCTAACAGCAGCTGATAGAGGTAACCCTTGGGGGTGTAATGTTCGGCTGCCCATAGCTGTTTCAGATCGTCTGGAGACAGATTCATAGCATCACCCCGCCTGGCGCATGTCGTCCGCAGCGTCGCCCGGTGGACTCGCTGCTAATTCCCATTCTGCCTGGAGCAACGGGATATCGATACGGTAGCGGTCAGCGTCGGCCCGCAGCTGCGGCGTGATCGGGCTCTGTGTCGCAATGGCGTTTTTAATGCGATGTAGCACTGTCGAGGCTTCCGGTTCTGGCTCAGTCGGTTCTCCAGAACTGTGTTCTGGGGGATTGGGTTTCCAGCGGGGTCCGTCGGGTCCGATGTCGATGTTCCATTCGGGGTGGGTTGCGATCGCATTTTGAATCCCTTTACGCATCGGCATTACAGACCAACTTGTTTGGTAACGCTCCAGCCGAGCGGCTACGTCAACGTCTTCTGATTCGGTCTGTTCTGGGGGAGACGGCGGCGGAAGGGGGTCTATTTGTTGCTGTACCGATTGCCATGCATCGTATTCACGCAAATTGGCAGGATTTACGCTCTGTTTTTCTAACCACAGTTCCCGAAGTGTGGGCGGGTCTGGTAAGCGACTAGCCTTAGCAAGCAGCCAATCTCTGTAATCTGGTTCTATTTCAAAATTGGATTTTTCAGGTTCTTTCTCTCTGTTTAAAGAGTCTAGATCGTTTAAAGAGTTTAAAGCGATCTGAACTCCTTGCTTTGTATGCATTTCAGCCTCTGACTGTTTCCTGTAGGAAACAGTTGTTTCTTGGGGGAAACGATCGTTGTCTGTAGGAAACAGTTGTTTCCTGGACAAAACACTGTTTCCTGTAGGAAACAGGTACTGACTACCCAACACTTCTACTGGCTCAGAATCTGATTTATCCGTTCTGAGCTTGACCTTAGCTGCAGTGATTTCCAGGTCAATCCAGTTTTTCTGGTCCAGAACTTTTAAGGCTTTGCTAACGGTGCCAGGGCTACATTCAAGGTCCGTAGCGATTTGCCGAACACCGATTTCTAAATCTTTATCTCCCCAGGGGTCAAGCGTACGCAGATAGTAGAGAACGTCTCTTTCCCTGGGTTTCAGCTCTTTTACAGCTCTTAGCCACTCGTCATTTGTCAGCCTATAATGACGCGCAGTACGAGGTGGCGGTTGAGGCTTAACCGCACCTTGATGTTTATGTGTCATAATCGTTGAAAGTATTATTACGATGACCCCCGAAGTTACGAGCTTACGGGGGTTTTTTATTGCAAATCAATCAGGAAAGTACGTAAGTACGAGATTGACCTAGCTACAAAGAGTCTTAGACCTCACACAGGGCATTGGGCCTAATTCTTGGTCGATGAAAGGCTAATTTTCTCCTCCACGGGTCCCCAACGGATTACGATTTCCCCACCCATCGCTTCCACGACTTCGGCAAGATTCATAAACCGCCTGGATTCAGGTTTCTTGAAAACATTGGCAACGAACGAAACGACGTTATTCACGTCTTTATTGCGCTGCGAGGCCAATTGCTTAGCCAATTGGTATTGAGTCATACCAAGCTGCTGTAAGCGAGTATCAAGCGCTTGTTTCATACGAATGTACTAGGCATGTTCTATTTAGCAGTAAGGTTATCAGCTTTGAAGCGAAATCCTACAAGGATTATTTAATTTGTTGGGCTTTAAATGGGGATCAGGGCAACGAATGTCTGAAATAGTCCAAAAATACAGGTGCCGGATTGCTAACTGCAAGCCATGCCGTTTTTGGCATGAGTTGATAGTTAGCA
>JBCBJE010000715.1:0-3379 GCA_038523735.1 Cyanobacteria bacterium J06626_18
AAAAGTATATCCAGGCTACTTCTTGAAAAATGCTCAGAACCAAAGCGGCAAGAATCACTGTCTAATAAATTTAGAAAGGAAATTTAGAGAGTAATAAATTTAATATATTTTAGTAATTTTGTACTATTAATGTGCTAAGCTGCCACCAGGTTACTGAGTCAAGGTAGACTATGCCTTCTTTAATCCTGCGTCCTGGGGTGTTGGTGCGGTTGAAGCAGCAGCCCGACCATGTGCCTGATTTTTTGGTGATGGATTGTCAAAGCGATCGCGCCTGGATTCGCCAGCCCGACTGGCCTAGTCACGCCCAGCTCTGTGTCCGGGTCACACAGATAGCAGTTCCCCTAGCAGCACCATGAAAAACACTTTTTAGTGTGTCTTAGCAATTTCCCCATCCTCAGAAACCGCTGGTAGGATGACGAGTGCGGAATGGTATGGGTACTTATGGTTCCTGCGGATACAGCCGAAACTCAGATTCTTGACTTGGTCGTGCCCCTTGACTCGCGGTACGATCGCGAAACCGTCTCGTTGCTAGAGGCCACCGGGCGCATCTTGGCAGAGTCGGTCATCAGCCCCCTGAACTTCCCCCACTGGGACAACTCGGCCATGGACGGCTACGCCGTTCGCTATGAGGATGTGCAGTCTGCTTCCGAGTCCACACCGGTGGAACTTACGGTCACCGAAGAAATTCCAGCGGGTAAGCCCCCTCAGCGAAGTATTGAAGCCGGG
Source organism: Cyanobacteria bacterium J06626_18 (assembly GCA_038523735.1). Taxonomy (GTDB): domain Bacteria; phylum Cyanobacteriota; class Cyanobacteriia; order Phormidesmidales; family Phormidesmidaceae; genus SIO1E4. The sequence goes on from JBCBJE010000715.1 coordinate 727, forward strand.
CAAACTGCCCGTATCTTAACTGGCTCTATGATGCCGACTGGTGCGGACACTATTGTGATTCAGGAAGATACCCAACGTACCGGCGATCGCGTCCAAATTCGCGCAGCTCCTGAACCCCGCGCCTTTGTTCGCGAAGAAGGTGCTTTTATCAAAATCGGTGAACGGCTGCTCTCGACCGGCGAATGGCTCACACCGCCGGAAATCGCTGTCTTAGCAGCAGCGCAGCATCCAGCAGTACAGGTTTATCGTCGTCCCCGGGTTGCTATCCTCTCTACAGGCGATGAATTGGTGCTGCCTGGTCAGCCTCTGCAGCCAGGACAAATCGTGGACTCCAATCAATATGCGCTGGCGTCGCTTGTGCAACAGATAGGAGCCGTACCTCTTTGCTTGGGGATTGTGCCGGATGATCCGAATGCCCTTAAGCAGGTGATTGAAAAAGCGATCGCAGAGGCCGACATGGTTTTATCTTCCGGCGGCGTCTCGGTAGGCGACTACGACTATGTGGACAAGATCTTGAGTGATCTGGGGGCAACGCTGCATATTCGCTCCGTTGCGGTGAAGCCGGGGAAGCCGCTTACGGTTGCCACGGTGCCAGCCAAGACACTTCCCACGTTGTATTTCGGATTGCCAGGGAATCCTGCCTCGGCGTTAGTGAGCTTCTGGCGTTTTGTGGTGCCGGCGCTCAAAAAGTTGTCGGGTCAGGCAGATAATTGGTCGCCGACTTTTGTCATGGCGCGATCGCGTCAACCCCTCAAAGCGGGGGGCAAGCGTGAAACCTATCTTTGGGGGCAGCTTTACAGTACATCAGCAGGACTTGAATTCACCTTAGCCCAGGGCAGCCACAGTTCTGGCAACCTGATCAATATCGCGGGCACCAATAGCTTGGCAGTTGTGCCCATCGGCGTTACCGAAATCGAAGCTGGTGCTCAGGTGCGGGTTTTGTGGGTAGGGCGCACCCTCGTAAAGGGCTAGCGGACGTTTAATTCATCTCCGACAGCTTAATTCTGGGATCGACGAAGGTCAACGCGATATCGGCCAACAAGTTGCCCACAATGAGGATCACGCCTCCCATCATCAAACTCGCCATCACGAGATAGAGATCTTGCTCGTTCACTGCTTGTAGGATGAGTCGACCCAACCCTGGCCAATTGAAATAGTTCTCAGTAATGAATGACCCTGCCAAAATGCTGGCAAATTCAAACCCCAAAAGCGTGATCATGGGGTTCACGGCATTGCGCAGCGCATGGACATAAATCACGCGATTTTCGGGCAGACCTTTGGCGCGGGCCGTGCGAACGTAGTCCTGGCGGAGCACATCGAGTAGTTGGCCCCGCATGATGCGCTGCAACCCAGCATAACTGGTAATGCTCAAGGCCAAGGTCGGTAATACCAGATGCCAGGCAATGTCGAGCAGCTTACCAAACCAGTTCAAGTCTTCGTGGTTGATGCTGGTACGTCCGCCAATGGGGAAAAGAGGGGCTGTGATTTGGGCAAAAAACAGCAGTAGCAACCCGGTAATTAGCGTGGGCAGCCCCTGTCCCATGTAACTAATTACGCGCAGAAATTGGTCGGTGAATTTGTTCTGCCGTACGGCTCCGACAATGCCTAGCGGAATCGCGATCGCCCAGGTCACAAGGATAGACGAAATAGACAACAGTAAAGTATTCGGAATCCGTTCCCACAACACCTCAGCAGCAGGGCGCCGATAAGCAAAACTTTCGCCAAAATTGAAATGCAGGAGGACCTGTTCCAACCAGCGAAAGTACTGCTCCCAAATAGGCCGATCCAAACCAAACTGCGTCTCCAACTGTTGGATAAATTCCGGTGACGTCTCGGGACTCTGCCGATATAGATCCAAAAAATTCCCTGGCGAAAGTTGAATGATGAAGAAACTAAAAATCGACGCCAGAAATAGCGTCAGCAAGGCTTGTAGGACTCGCTTCAGGATATATTGGCTGGTTTCGCTGGTGAGTGCATGGCTTACCAACTGCCAAATTTCTACGGGCGATCGCTTGGGCGTAGATGATTGAGTCTGGGTCATGTCAAAGTTGTGTTTCAACCATCCTAATACTGTACTAAGCTAACAATTGGAACGTCGGGTAACTTTTGCCGCCCGCCTAAATCCGCTAGCTCGATCACAAATCCAAAGCCCGCGAGTTCACCTCCGGCTTTATCGATCAGCTCTGCCGTTGCTGCCGCAGTTCCTCCCGTAGCAATCAAGTCATCCACAATTAAGACGCGGCTCCCGGTAGGAAACGCATCTTGATGAACTTCGAGGCGATCGCTGCCGTACTCCAATTCATATTCAGCTGCGTGGATGGCCGCTGGGAGCTTGCCCGGTTTCCGCACAGGCACGAATCCCAAGCTCATACGATAGGCCAAGGGCATAGCGAAAATAAAGCCCCGCGATTCGATACCGGCGATGTAGTCGGGCTTCAGGTTGGCACAGTAGGCTTCCAGCAAATCGACAGAATGACGCAGCGCTTCGGAGTTGCCAAGGAGCGTCGTAATGTCGCGGAAGAGGATACCAGGTTTGGGGAAATCAGGAATGTCGCGGATGTGATGCTTGAGATCCATAAGACTTGAGAGCAGCAGGGCGATAGGCAGGAAAGCATCGTCATCCTACCAAAGAGACCTGAGTACAGAACGTTTC
>JBCBJE010000716.1:0-3379 GCA_038523735.1 Cyanobacteria bacterium J06626_18
GGCCAAATGTCAGACGCCAAACCGATATGGGGATTGCACCGGACGGGATATGTTTGGTTAGGTGCAGCGGTGTTTACCTCGGTGGCCTTTGTCGCGCTGCAGGTCGTTTGGCAACTAGGAGGCAGCCTACAGGCGACCGGGTGGAGTTTCCAAACGTATTTATGGGCGGGACTGTTGGCCCTAATATTTGCGCTGTATGGGTTGGCACTAAGTTCCAGCTCAACGCCGTTTGCCGCCATGTTGGTTGATGTCACCGATGAAGACAATCGCTCCAAACTGGTTGGCGTTGTCTGGTCTATGCTGATGATTGGCATTGTGATTGGAGCCATCATCAGTTCCCGCCTGTTGGAGCAGCCTGAGATTTGTGGTGCCGCGATCGCCACCTACAATCCTGCTCAGAACACAACAATTGCCAACATTCCCGAACTGCGGGCTACGGTGACACCGGCATTTATCTTTATGCCTATCGTGGTGTTTGGCTTGGCGATTTTAGCGACCTTTGGCGTTGAGAAAAAGTACTCGCGGTTTGCCTCGCGATCCAGCACTGCCGGACGTGAGGACTCAATTACGTTGGGGCAAGCCCTACGAGTGCTTACTGCTAACCGCCAGACGGGCCTATTCTTCAGCTTTCTGCTAGTACTAACCATTAGCATCTTTATGCAGGATGCTGTGCTCGAACCCTACGGGGGCGAAGTGTTTGGCATGTGCATTGCTGAGACCACGCGGCTAAACATTCCGTTTGGTGTCGGTACCCTCATTGGTATTGGCAGCACGGGCTTTTTGCTGTTACCTCGCTTAGGCAAACGGAATACGACGCGCTTGGGGTGTCTCTGTGCATCAGCTTGTTTTGTGCTGATTGTGATGTCGGGCTTTAGTGCCAGTCGCGGTCTGTTGATGGTGGGGTTACTGTGTTTTGGTCTCTCTTCTGGTGTGATTACGGCAGGGGCGACCAGTCTCATGTTGGATTTAACTGCTGCTGAAACTGCCGGTACTTTTATTGGTGCGTGGGGGCTGTCGCAAGCGATGGCACGCGGACTTGCTACCGTCTTAGGCGGTATGGTCTTGAACGTTGGTAAAACGATTTTCGCCTCACCCGCTATGGCCTATAGCTTGGTGTTTATTCTGCAGGCGATTGGTATGCTGGGAGCGGTTTGGATACTGCGCCGAGTGAACGTACGCGAGTTTCAGACAAACGCCCAGACAGCGATCGCGAAAGTTCTGGAAGGTGAACTGGACTAATCCTATGCAAGCATTTTGGGATCAGATACTCGGCTTTTCGGAAACAATCACGACTAAGGTGGGTGAGCCTTTGGTCGATGCGTTTGGTAAGACGCAAGCAGAAGAAAAAGGGGACGGTAGTCTCGTCACGGAGTTCGACAAATGGTCGGATGATCGCTTGCGTACCGCAATCCAAAGGACTTTCCCTGAGCACGGCATTCTGAGCGAAGAGATGACCCACGTCTTCCCCAGCACTGACTGGTGCTGGGTGATTGATCCCATCGACGGCACCACAAACTTTACGCGAGGCATTCCCCTCTGGGCTGTTTCACTTGGACTGCTTTACCAGGGCACGCCCGTCTACGGATATGTCTACATGCCAACTCTGCAGCATCGGTTCTATGGCTACTGGGTGGGTACAAGTGGCCTCGACATGCCCCAGGGCGCATTTTTGAACGGCCAGCCTATCCACACCAGCTCAGAAGATCCAGGCAAAAATCAGTTCTTTAGTCTCTGTGCCCGCAGCACTGGCGTGTTGCAGCAGCCGTTTCCCTGCAAAGTCAGGATGCTGGGAGTCGCGACCTACAATTTGCTGATTGTTGCCGCAGGATATGCAATTGGCGCTATTGAAGCAACGCCTAAAGTTTGGGATATCGCTGCAGTATGGCCGATTTTGCACGCTGCGGGTGCAACCTGGACGGCTCTCGATGAGCAATTGCCATTTCCCCTAATTTCTGGCGAAAACTATCGCGATCGCCCTTTCCCAACGCTGGTGACAAATCGCGCTGATCTGGTCGAGCAGTTTCGTCCTCTCGGCAGCGTGATTTTCGCTTAAGGGGTCTTTAAGGAGTGAGTTTCTCGAAGCAATTCAACCCCTGGGGCTAAGTTGATCGCGGTACGGCGCTGGATACACTGACTGATGACCCATAGGTGCTGGGGTGATCGCTCTCGTCGTAGATTTCACCTACCAGCTCTTCCAAAATATCTTCCAGCGTCAGCAGGCCAACTGTACCACCATACTCATCCACCACAATAGCCATATGGACCCGCTGGTGCAACAGTTGCTTCAGCAAAGCTGCAGTTGGTTGACGCTCTGGGACATAGAAGGGTGGCGTCATTGCTAGCGTCACTGGACCATCCGCCTGACCTAACGCTTCTAATTTTGCTAATTCTTGCAAGGCGCGCTTTAGATGCACTACGCCGACAATCTGGTCTTTTGAAGATTCCTGCACGGGAATGCGTGAATAGCCCGTCTTTAAGCAGAGTTGCACCAGTTCCGCCAGAGTTGACTCGTGGGAGATGGTCTGCATATCGATGCGTGATTTGACCAGCGACCTAGCCTGTAGCTGATCGAGCCTCAGAGCTTGATTCAACAGCCGCCGCTTGTCCAAATCTAGCTTGCCGTGACCTCCCAATACCTCAATCAGCAACTGCAAATCGCGGACCGATTCTGTCGGTTGCTTGGGGCCACCCTGTAACAACCGGAGAATACGTGCCGTTGTGATCTCCAGAACTTGAATAATCCCCAGCCAGGATAATAGGCGTGACAGCCAATATATAGGGCCAATTGCCAATTGAAAGAACGGCAAGACATTGTTGATTGCTAGCGATTTAGGCGTAATTTCGCCAAAAATCAACAGTAGCATCGTAACCACACCTGCTGCTGCTGCTAGACCGAAACCAGCACTCCCAAACCAAACTGCAAACAGGTTGCTCGTGAGAATCGCCGCAACATTATTGACTAGGTTGTTACCCACCAGCAGGGTGATGATAAAGCGCGTCCGCTGACCTAAAACCCGTGTAAATAATTTGTTCGGGTCGCCCGTTTCCTGAATCAGCGATCGCAGCTTGAGATTATCCAATGCCGTGATCGCTGTCTCCGAGCCGGAAAAAAAGGCCGACATCGCAATCAACAGGATCAATGCTGTCAAATCGAACCACAAGCTGCCCAAAATCGGCGTTGTCGAAACAGCCGTAGGCAACGTTTGAGCCACACATAGAGAGTTCAGAATCAAAAGGTAACCGTACAACGAGTCGTCCTATTTTGAGATGATATCGCTAGGGTTTGTGCTTCTGTGTGGCGATCGCGGCAAAGTTGCAGGCGTGAAAGGGTAGGAGGGTAGATGGGTGGAGAGTAGTGAGTAGTGGGTAGTGGAACGTA
>JBCBJE010000717.1:0-3373 GCA_038523735.1 Cyanobacteria bacterium J06626_18
ATTCCGATGAGAACCGTAAGCAATGTTGCTACGGCATCCTATCTGAGGAGGGCCAGGTTTCGTGACGGACATGCGATTTCAGCAAGACACAACCCAGCAGCCAGTTCGTGTTGGCTTGTTTGGTTCCCCAATAGCCGCACCCAATCAAGCCAACACGAACTGGCTGCTGGGTTGTGTCTTGCTGAAATCGCATGTCCGTCACGAAACCTGGCCCTCCTCAGATAGGATGCCGTAGCAACATTGCTTACGGTTCTCATCGGAATACTCGACTGTATCGGTAGGGCTAAAGCTCAGCCTGAAAGCACCCCAGCTTTGGGACCATTGTCACTGATTTCACTATTCGACGTGTTAAAGAGGCTATAAAACTCTTAAGGGCTTTGATGAACTTCCCAACAGATGCTTTCATACAAGTCTTTAACTTGTTTGCTGGCTTAATTCAGTTTTCGAGCGGATTCAAAACAAGGCTGGTTAAACGATGCCAGGCAATTTTCATAACTTCGGACAGCGCTGTGGCGTATTCCTGTTCGGTGTTATTGCGCGATCGCGCCTCAAATTGCTGCAGAATGCTGTCTTTGGTGTGGTTCCGCACCGCAATGATAAACGGAAACCCAAATCGCTCTCTGTAGGTTCGATTCAACTGTTGGAAGTGGACAAACTCATCTTCTGTTAATGCGTTGAGTCCCACACTGGTTTGCTCTTGCACCGAGGCAACCGCCATCTTGACCCGGCTTCCCAGATCAGGATGAGCCTGCAGAAGCTGAAGATTGGCGTCGCGATCGCGCCCCTTTACCACCTCACACATCGCCTGATGGAGTGCCCGTAAGGAAGTAAACGGACGCTCCTGCCAGACAGCAGCAGCAATCGCTGGTGTCGCCTCAAATGTAGCCCCAAAGACCGCCACGAACTCTACCTGAGAAAACTGGTTGACTTCAGCTAAGGTGTGCTGTTTCATGCCAGTGCGCTAGGAACTGCATCGTTTGTTTGGACTTATTTTCACTCTCAAAACTCAAACAGCGCTGCAGAATACTCCGCAACGCTATCAAGAAAGCAATTCCAGGACTCCAACACAAGGCAAAAGAAGCCCTTCCTAACTTAGAGACCGTTTAGAGATACTTTTCTAAAGTGTTCGACAGCGTCGTCTTCGGTACGGCACCAACAACCATGTCAACCCGCTGCCCTCCTTTAAAGATCATCAACGTGGGAATGCTGCGAATTCCATACTGACTAGCGACGCTAGGATTCTCGTCGGTATTGACCTTAACAACCTTGATTTGGCCGTCATACTGCTCAGAAATCTCGTCAACCACAGGGGCAACCATTCTGCAGGGACCGCACCAAGGGGCCCAAAAATCTACCAATACGGGAACTTCGCTCTCAAGCACCTCTTGCTTGAAAGAAGAGTCTGTCACTTGTGAGGCTGCCATCCTTGATGTCCTTACCATTTTGATCACCAGAATATTACCATAGCCAATATTGCGTACCTTCTGCGAGAGGGTTTGCATTCGGACACACTTCAGCAAAATCTATCGAAAGCAAGAGAGGGTGTTCGGGATGGTGAGGGTTGGGGTTAGAGCGGAAGGGTGGATGGGCAGAGAGGGCGTAGGGGTAGGGATGATTCTCTACAGAAAGAAAAGTAATGCTGGAATATCATCCTGAAATCGTCCTACTCGTGCTACATCAACATCTTTAACCCAATGCCGGTAGTTCTCAATGATGCCGCGATGCTTGCAGATTAAATGGGCGACGTCTGCAGCGGCAACAACATCGGTCAAGATCACCCAACTGTTGTGGAAGCCCTTGACTTTGCGGCGCCCACAGCGCTCCACAGCTATGAAAGCGGCAACTTCAGACCAAGTCTGGGAAGGCCGGGGGCGCAAAGACTTCCACCCGCTTCCCCGCGTCGTGTCTAGCACCGCATAGTAATGACTCAGCATGATCTACATACGTCGGAGCATCATGTTTGAGACATCCCCCTTACCCCTATCTGGTGGTTGATATCTGCCCTGTCTCTGACCTGAAAGCCGCCATCTCCTTTATTGGATAACACTTTTCTTGACTCGACTCGATCAGTTCTGCCGATTAGCCATACATTCCTGGCGAAGAGTGATGGCGTGATGGATGAGAAGTACCCCATGCATAAACCATCCCTGAGTCAAATCAATGCGATCGATATGCATCCTCACGGTTGGCAGGCGACACCAACTGACCCCACGGTCTGATCATCAAGTGCGATTTGCAGCCAGCAAGTCGACGAAGCGCTGTAGTACTCCAGAAAGCGACCGTTCTCGCGTTCAGCAACTACCGGCACACCATAAATCGCGTACACCTCAGCAACATCCATTCCTGGGCAAACCCCTGCTGGGGTACAGTACTGGGCGCTTGTGCTCACAATATCCATCACGCGGCGATCGTCTGGATGAAGCCAGAGGGTCAGGCCAGGATATTCAAGCTGAACAACTCCCACTTGGACCACACGGCTGGGTTGCCCTAACTGACGGAGAACAGTTGATTCCTCATCGCCTGGGAAAAGACCTGCCAACGAGAGCTGACTTGCAGCCACCTGTGATGCTTCGCTGTGATTGGATGATGGACTTTGTGACTCTGCAGGAGGCGAAGTTTGTGGGTCAGTTTCTATCCACCAACGCCAAACGATGCGCGCATCATTATCAGAAACGCCTAAGGAGGCTGATGATATTACTAAGAGTTCGCCAGCTTCGTTCGTAAACTCAAAGCGACAAAGCCCCATCCCAGTGCCAGAGCAATCTTTAATCTCCTCATATCCCAAATCAAATAGTTCACTGACAATAGAACTGTTGAGGTTTGGCGGTTCACCTAGCACGTGAGGCTGCCAGCCTTGCTGAATCAAAAGTGTGCGTGCGTCCTTATAGAGCATTCCTTCTTGCAGACCAGACAGCTCAGGTTCATTTAGGAGGCTTTTAGTATCAATTTGAATGCTTTGGCCCTGAATACTTAGAAATAAAGTCGGCTCGTTTTTCTCCGCATCAACCGCTGCAAAGCTTCTGCACGCGGATATGAGCGTTCCCCAAAATACAAACATCAAAAGTGTTGTAAACCCAGTGCGAAAAGAGGTCCAGTTTGGCAGCATCATACAAACATACTCCGTCCCGATTCTTTACTCTTTCAATTTGCCGATTCAGTCCACGTATCCTGAACTTTGGCAACCGCCCTTTCGATAACTCCAGCAGACAGTGACGGATGCGGGAGCAGATCCGCAACGATGAGGACCGTGACGAAAGCGATCGCAAGTCTATCCAACTTTAATTTTGGCAAAGGCATCGATTGTCTCCTCGAAAGTGTGTTCATGAGTTTAGGGGGGGATAAGGGGGAGTAGAAGAGTGGGGGAGTGGGGGAG
>JBCBJE010000718.1:0-3368 GCA_038523735.1 Cyanobacteria bacterium J06626_18
ATCCGTGGAGATGAGTTCAGCATTAAACTGGCTCGGCTCGGTCACTTCAAACTCAAAGACATCGGCACGGTCTGTGTCGCGGCTGAATCCATTCACACTACCTCTAATGACAATATTTTCTTGCCCGATTTCACCAATATCCTGAGAATCTCGAATTGAGTCATTAATTTCGAGATCGCGAATAAATCCGGGATCTTCTTCCTCTGGAATCTCCACAACAGGCAGATCATTGATGAAGTCATCATCTCCAGCAAAGCGAAAAACATCCGAATCAAGTGAGATATCCGAGAAACGAATCCCTTCTAGGCCAGCAACCAGATCCCCTTCAAAAAAGATGCCAGTACCGCTGAAACCGACACCCAATAGGCGGTCAACTTCATACTGCTCCGCTGAACCACTTAGCTGAATATGGTCAAGCTCGGGGTCGAAATTCCGAATCCGGGCAAAGTCATCATTCCCCTCACCAACATAAAATGCGGTCTCTTCACTGCCAAGGACAAATATTTCGCCTTCCCTTCGCAGACCAAACCGCGCAGAGGTTTCGTTTTCTTCGAAGCGATCGATTTCACCACGACCTGCTCCATTGTCTGGATCAACACCAATGAGGATATCTTCCCCACCACCCCCTAAAAAGATAATCGTATCGTTTCCTAATCCTGCGATGACGGTATCGCTGCCTTGATCGGTACTAATGCGATCATCGCCAGTACCTCCATTGACGCGATCGTCACCATCGCCAGCACGGATAACGTCGTTACCGTCACCCGCATCAATCACATCATTGCCATCATCAGCACGGATATTATCGTTACCACCAGCAGTTACGATAATGTCGTCTTCTTGACCAGCTCGAACGGAATCGTTGTTGTCACCACGAATAATAGTTGCCATGGGATTACTCCTTGGGTTGAATTAGAAATGCAATAAATGGGCACGCGGAAACGCTGGACAGCGACAGGTGGCGCTACCCCAAACCGAAAATTGATGGCGAGACGTCAGCGGTCTGCTCCCGGCTATGGCGTCTCCGGTTGGATGAAAGAATCGTTGAACACTAAAGCTTCAGGAATTTCAGCCCGTGGGTCGTGTTCAAGGGGGCTGGCTGCCTGTGAGAGCAGCTTCAGCTTTGCAGGGCATTCCACTTGCAGTTGGGCGATCGCCTCGGAAAAACGAGGCCGATGCAGATACACAGCGCCATCAACGCCCCAAGCGGCTTCAAAGGTCATGCCGCTCTGCTGGGTGCGCGACTGAATGCCGAGACGGTCATACACATCAATCGGAATGCCGTTTTGCGTGTGACCGATACCATTACCGCAATAATCGGCTCGCACCATGCGAGTACAGGCTTGGTGATAATCCTGTAAGGATTCACCTTGAACGGTCTTCCAGGGTTTGTAGCCCCAGCGGACACATTTCGCCAGCGCACCGTTAGTGCAGGCAAAGGTAATGCTGTTGTCATCAAGGTGGGTGCCCGTCTGGTCCCAGCGTCCAGCGAGGGGAATCGCTTGAGCAATGCCTTCGTGATCGGGCAGGCATAGGTTTTGCCATTGTCCATCGGCACGCTGATGGAGCACGGTATAGAGCCAAATCTCCTGAGCGGCATCTTGGGGGTCGCGCTGCACAGCGTCGATTTTGAGGGTGCGCGATTGCCCCTGTTCATCAAAGCTGGTGAGGGTAGCCCCGACAATGGCGTGTTCCCGCAAAAAGGAGGCTTGCCCTGGCTGAGGAGTGTGCTCCCCACGCGGTTCACCGCCACAGCAGTGATGGAAGAAGCTAGTGAGCGTCTCTGAGCATCCTCCGGCGATCGCCGCTCCTCCGACTAGCGCAAGGATAAAAATCCATTTGAAGCGTGCCACAATCTCTTTCGTATCCTATTCAGATACCTGGAAGGTAAGCTGTCCGCCTTCGAGCAGAATGCCTTCAACTGCCTGATTGGGCAAGGTCACCTCAGTACTGGCTGGGCGAATCCAGTCAGACTGAACTTCGCTGGATGGTTGGATAGCCTGCTCATTCCAGTCCAAGCCATTGAGGGTGAATCCATTCAAGTGCAGCCCATTTAAGTGCAGACCATTTGGAGCTACCGGGTCTGGCTTGTGGTTAGGGACCTGAACGGCAACGGCCAGAAGGCTGAGGCTAAGGCCAGCAGTCACGAGGTTTTTGTTGGGTAAAATCATGGTGTTATGCTCCAATTGAGTGGTTGACAGCGTGAAAATGTTCAACTGCGACGTCACGCTTTCTCGACCGCCTGATTGACGCCTCACGGGGCATCAGTAGTATTTTGCGCTTAGCTGTCAGGAGGGTATTTAGACAGTGCTTCAAAGGGTTTTAAGTGTTTGATGATTTGCTTATGCCGGTGAAAAGTCGCAGCTCATCGGCCCAGCTAGCTTGCAAATCATCAATCTCAAGGTCAATCTGAGAGTGGATATTGCCCCCGTAGGGAGAGGCTATTACCCACTTATTGATAATTGGACTGAAGAATCGCACAGTCCCCAAATCATCGGTGTAAAAGGGGTAGTCTCTATGCCAGTTCAGTAAGGCCATATGGCAAGAATTGGGTAGCGGCAAATCTGAGATATCAACTTCACCAGCAATACGTCTTGCTGATTTCCACTGTGTTTGAGGAGTCTAAAAACTGCGACTCCCACCTCGCCACTGCTGAGGATGTCCACGCCAAAGCTACCGATTGCGGTGCGTCAGGGGGGGATCCTTTACCCGTGATTCAAACCGGGTTTGAGTATCTGTCGTTGTCATCATGATCTTTAGAGGTTGTTCGGATTTCATGATTTAACGGTAGACACTCGACCGTTCCCAAAGCGTTCCCTGAGCGTTCCAGACAGTTCCTGAAACATGGTATCGGAAGAACTGTCTGCGATCGCCCCAATCGTTGGACATGTCTTCTAGTTTGAATAAGCGTTTCGTGTTGCCGCGGTCACGTGCTTACGGTTTCGCTCCTGATCGCACAAACCCTGCCCCAATCCCTATCGACGGATCTCGGAGACTGATGTCATCCAAAGTAGGGACAGGAGCGCAGGGCAAATCAGCATCCCAGCATCTAACCGACCAATCAGCCGGATAGGTGTAGGTCACATCATTGACCTGAACTTCAGCCAAAGGAGGAACCGCAGGAAGGTTTGTCGGCAATAACCAGTTGGGGTCCTGTCTTTCCCAAGCAGTGGTTGCCACCACGCAGCCGGCTGTTCCTAGACACAAGATCTTTAGTGACATTCGCCATCTTTGGGGTGAAAATGCTAGCCGTGACGGTGTGAATTGAACTGTTTCATAGTCAAAGATGCGGTGTAAGAATACGGCTCCCAGTAGCGCTGGGACTAGGACGAAATAGCCCAAACCAAATCTAATCAAAGGAGAAGTTA
>JBCBJE010000719.1:0-3367 GCA_038523735.1 Cyanobacteria bacterium J06626_18
CTTTCCAATGCAGCTTAAACCAGAATCGATGCTCAACTAAGTTCAGAATCCAGATAACTACAAGGCAAAATCAATCAATCTTATAACTTAAGGTGATGGCCCCGACAAGACGTTCTATGTTGGTTACTCGAAGGTCATAGTCTAGGGTATTTATTATCGCAGCAGGCTAACCCCACTCAAAAATAGCAGCGCCCCACGTCAGTCCGGCACCGAATCCAGACGAGGCAATGATGTCGCCTGATTTGATATTCCCTGCCCGTATAGACTCGTCTAAAGCGATGGGGATGGAAGCAGCGGAGGTATTGCCGTAGCGAGCCATGTTACTGACTACCTTTTCAGGGTCAATGCTTAATCGATTGGCCACTGCATCTAGGATGCGCTGATTAGCCTGGTGCAGCAGCAGCCAGTCTACATCAGCAGCGGTCAAACCTGCATGAAACAGAGCTTTTTCAAGGATCTCCGGCACCCGTGTCACGGCAAAGCGGTACACCTCTTTACCGTTCATCATGATGGGCTGAAATGTGCCTTTTTGCACGGTCTTGGCATTAACCAGGGCCTGCGATTCTGACTGGTAAGCCAGGGTGAGACAGCCATTGAGTGAACCATCACTTCGCAGTTCAAAGCCGAGGAGACGATCGCGATCGCTAGCCTTTAAGACCACTGCGCCAGCCCCATCGCCGAATAACACACAGGTGCGGCGATCGCCCCAATCTGTCCACCGCGAGAGCACATCGGCACCGATCACCAAAACATTCTGGTAAACCCCTGTACGCAGATACTGAGCCGCTGTTACCAGCGCAAAGACAAAGCCAGAACATGCCGCTGTAAGATCAAATGCCACAGCTCGTGAAGCCCCTAAATTAGCCTGCACCTGAGCCGCACTCCCAAACAAATCATCAGGCGTAGAAGTTGCCAGGATGATTAAGTCTAAATCCGTCGGTGCTAGGTCACTCATCGTCAAAGCAGAACGCCCCGCATTAGCAGCAAGACTAGCCAGCGAATCTTGAGATTCAGCCAAAAAACGTTGGCGAATCCCTGTCCGAGTTGCAATCCAATCGTCCGAGGTATCGACGATTTGACCAAGCTCATCATTACTCAACGACACTGCAAGGCGCGCCGAGCCGCTGCCCACCAGTGAAACCCCTGTTTTCATATGCTGCACACTTAATCTCCGTCTGCCGCAGGCATCGCCACCTTCTGGTATTGCGCCTGAATTCGATCGAGCACTTGATTATCGACGGCCTCTTTAGCCAAGCGAATCGCATTGAAGACAGAGGGTGCTTGGGAACTACCGTGGCTAATAACCGCGATACCGGCTACACCTAGCAACAAAGCACCTCCATGTTCAGCGTGGTCGATACGCTGCTTGATCCGCTTCAAGTTGTTTTTCAATACTAAGGTGCCAACCTTACCCCGGACCCCTTGGGGTAGCTCTTCACGCAGGATTTGTAATATTGACTCGCCCACAGCTTCGGCAAACTTGAGAAGGACATTACCCACAAACCCATCGCAAACCACCACATCAAACTGCCCCGACAGGATATCGCGTCCTTCGGCATTGCCCACAAACGGAATATTAGGATTGCTGGCTAACAGCTCATGGGCTTGAACTGCCGCGTCATTCCCCTTACTGGGCTCCTCGCCGATGTTTAAGAGCCCTACATGGGGGTTCGCAACTCCTAGAACGTATTTAGAGTAAACGGTGCCCATCACGGCAAACTGCTCTAAAAACTTAGGCCGACAGTCTACATTCGCTCCGACGTCTAAAATCAGCACAGATTTATCCGCAATCACAGTCGGAAACACAGCGCCGATCGCGGGCCGATCAATTCCTTTTAACCGTCCCAATCGCAGTAGTGCTGAGGCCATCGCTGCGCCCGAGTGCCCTGCCGAAACAACCGCATCGGCGCGATCGCGTTTCACCAAATTCATCGCCACGTTGATCGAGGCTTCAGGCTTGCGCCGCAAAGCACTTAGTGGCTCCTCGTGCATTTCGATAATGCCCTCGGCAGGGACAACCTCGATAGCCTCCGAATTTTCTGGGCTTGGCATTGCGGCTCGGATCTGGCCAGGATCCCCGACCAAAAGGATCTCCGCATCCAGTTCGGCTTTTGCTCTAATGGCTCCTGCTACGATTTCTGCAGGGGCGTGATCGCCACCCATTGCGTCTATGGCGATTCGAGCTCGAGTCCTTACCATTGATTCAATTCTGTAAAAACTTTAAAGATTTTAGCAGACTACTCTTCACCCGGCTCCACGATTCGTTGGAATAAGTACCCAGTTCCACGGGCTGTCAGAATCAACTCAGGATTACTCGGATCATCTTCAAGCTTGGCCCGTAGCCGCGAGATATGAACGTCCACAACCCGTGTATCCACATGACGTTCTGGCGTGTAGCCCCAAACTTCCTGCAGAATTTCAGCCCGCGAGAACGGCTCACCAGATCGACTAACCAGCAACTCTAACAGGCTGAACTCCATCCCGGTCAACCGAATTCGCTCGTCACCCTTATACACTTGGCGCTTGTTGGTATCGATGCGAATGTTGTTGATCGTAATGACGCCAGAGCTAGGAATTCCTGTCGCATTGCTCTTGTCGACGCGTCTCAGGACAGAGCGGATGCGAGCTTCGAGTTCTTTGGGAGAGAACGGCTTCACCACATAATCATCAGCACCCAGCTCTAGCCCGGTAATGCGATCAGCGACATCGCCCAGAGCCGTCAGCATAATGATGGGAATATCAGACTCTTTCCGTAGCTCTTGGCACACACCGTACCCATCTAGCTTGGGCATCATCACGTCCAGCACCACTAAATCGGGATGGGAGGTATGAAATGTCTCTAAGGCTTCTTCACCATCAGCAGCAGTCACGACGTCATAGCCGATCATTGAGAGGCGCGTTTCTAAGATCCGGCGAATGCTGGCCTCGTCATCGACAACCAAGATCTTTTCCTTTGTGCTTTCCAAGGCGATTACTGCTCCCGATGAACTTCCTATGTATTAGTGAATAAACGTATCTGTACGCAATAACTTTTGTACATCGATATTAATTAAATCGTACGTCATTATATGCAGTCTCGGTGCTTCTGGTTCCCTATTGATGAGGTTTCTAGCATTTCTTAAGGTTTATAACTGCTCACTCGGCAATCTGAAGCAAGGTTAAGCACTCCAGGAATGTTGCTGATCTGAGTTTAGGAATCTTGAGGTTTTGTGATGTTGGAAAGGGGTGGGGAGATAGGGAGATGGGGAGATAGGGGGAGTCAAGTAGCCAATTACCGATTACCCATTGCCCCAACCAAGAACGTAGGGCTGTGCCATTCCCACAGCGTCGAACCCATTACCGATTACCCATTGGCTACTAACCATCA
>JBCBJE010000720.1:0-3366 GCA_038523735.1 Cyanobacteria bacterium J06626_18
CCTTATGCTTCAAAGATTTCACGATTTCACGAATGGCCATGTACAAGGCAAATGACCCACTACTGGTCTGTCAAGCATTAATTGATGGGTGATTCATCCTCAAAAAGCTTCCAGATAAAGGCTTCCAGGAAAATAATATCCATCAACTATTGGCTGACGCACCACTACCTGCAATGCAATGAAACAGGTTGGCGCGATCGCGGCGTCCCTTGCTCAGCCCAAGAACCCTCGGGACCACTGAGGGGGGAGGGGGGAGTAGCATGAGTACTAGAAGGCCACGGAAGCCAGTCACAACGGCACAGCAGGTGTACAGTGGGCCGCGACTAGAGCGGCTAGAGACGTGCTGAGAGGGATGGCACAAGGGGGGTTCGAGAAGGCAGCGATCGCGCCGTCCACTAAAGCACCAGGGCACAGCATGACTGTCGTGTGATTGGAGATGAAGGGCACGACAATTCTCGGTGGAGAAAAGTGCTCCGCCAATCCTGTGATCACGATCACACCTGCCTTACCGTAGGCGACGCAGCCAGAAACCCTCAGCCCAAGGCCGCCGCGATCGCTGGCTTCTCCGGCTGGGCTAGACTTCGGGGGTCTCTAGCCGTCGTACAGCCAGTTCCAGGGGGCCGCTGGGTCTCAAAACACCCACGGATGCGATCAGCCAGGAGGGGAGAATCTTCTCCCGGCTGGCAAACGCCTCAGCCCTCGCCGCCCTCTATCGCTTGCTGCAGCGTTTCCAGATTCTCCCGCGTGGTGACTGTGTTCGGGTGCTCCGGCCCTAGTCGTTCTTCCCAAATCCTCAGCGACCTCTGATACAGCGGTTCGGCTTCCTCGTAGCGACCCTGCAATTCATAGAGTACTGCCAAGTTATTGAGACTGCCTGCCACACTCGGATGCTCTGGTCCTAACTGCTCTTCGGAAATCGCCAGCGACCTTTGATACAGCGGTTCGGCTTCCTCATAGCGACCCTGCAATTCATAGAGTGCTGCCAAGTTATTCAGACTGCCTGCCACATCCGGATGCTCTGGTCCTAACTGCTCTTCGAGAATCCCCAGCGACCTTTGATACAGCGGTTCGGCTTCCTCATAACGACCCTGCAAGCGATAGAGTTCGGCCAAGTTATTGAGACTGGTAGCCACCGCCATATGTTCTGGTCCTAACTGCACTTCCACGATTTCAACCCGACGCTCAGCCAGGGGAATCGCTTCCTCGTAGCGGCCTTGCTCATAGAGTTCATCAATTTGCTGAGAGCGCGCCTCCAGATCGTTCTGAGCGAGACGGTGACGGGCCTCTAGAGGAGCCGCATACCCCCACCAAGCGGGCGTTGATATGAGCAAGCCCGAAGCCAGCATCAGAGCTAGCCACAGCCTAGACAAGCGGGGGGAGGAGACAATACGCATGAGTCGCAGGCATCACGAAAGCCAGTTTCACCCCCAGCTTAAACGGAGCCTCCCCGCAACGGCCTAGCAGAGGCAGGACTTGAGGCATCCTAAGCCTTCACACTTCAACGCCCCAACACCCACTCATCAAACGTCAAAGCCTCCCCAGCAAACACTGCCGTCCTGGAGGCTGTAACATCCTGCCCTCCGGGTGTTCCACCGGCAGAGCACCGGCCTGGATTGCTGTACACAACTCGCGCGACCACGCCTCAGGGGCGAACACTTTGCGGTTAGCTAGTGACCGTGTACCCCGCACAAAGACACTTTCAGGTCGGACACCCGGCGCGATCGCAAAGCTCCGATGTCACTGCCGGGACAGCGGCTACAGCTTACCCGCCACGGCTCGCTAGCAAGGCTCGATAGTCCTGCACGGCTCGTAGCGATCGCTCACCTAACTCCGTCACTTGGTAGTACTTGCGGCGGGCTCCCCCCGACTCGTCCACCTCATCGCCCCAGCGCCAGACCACCAGCCCCTTCTGCTCCAGGCGGTTGAGGGCAGGGTAGAGGCTACCAAACTTCAGCTCATTAACAGGGCGGTCCAGGTTGAGCTGGTCGAGGATTTCCAGCCCGTATAGCTCACGACTCAGCAGTACCGTCAGGATGTCCTCAGCGATCGCGGATAGCTTGACGGGCTTTTGGGAGTCGTCTTGCTTGTCTTGCTTGCGTTTGGGAGGCATGGCACCTACCTGAATACCGTTGCCGATGCTTCATCGACATTCTCATAGTATTTGAAAAACATATAATTGTCATTCTTTTTCTAATAAGCCCTTGCAGCAAAGGTTTACCGTGCTTCCCCTCCAGCGAGGCTAGGCCAACGCGCGCCCACCCACACCCTTCACTAACTGCAACGCCCCACGTTGCTCACGGCCAAGCCTGCAACGCCGCATCGGTTGCAATCGTGCATCTTGTTGCAACACTACATACCGCGATATCACTGCAGTGTAGCCCGTGAACTCAGGACTCTCTGCCATGACCACAGCCACCCTAACGACTAACCCAGCCAACCACCAGCGCCGCCTACGAGCGGTTGTGAAGCGCCTTGTCATTGAGCTTGGCTACCTAGAGCATTGCCTTGCCAAGGGCCTTCAGGATACGAATGTGCGTGCCGCTGCTTCAGGGATTGATACCGCGATCAATTGCTTGAATGAACACATAGCGAACGGATAGGAAATTGCCTACATCAACGAATACTGCTCCTAGTTGCGGCGCTGGGGGCAGGGTTGGTTAAAATCCCGGTATCCCACCGAGCAATGAAACTATGCAAGAGATGAAACATCCCAGGGTAAGCGTAGTAAAGCTCTCTTAGATTGGGCCGAAGGCTCCACTGGGCCAGGGCTCATAGCCGTCGATCAGGGATTACAAAACTTCGTCCCTAAGATTACTCAACCTGAACAGTCTCCCAAGCCCAAAGCCTTTGCCGTCAGTGGGCCGATGGGTGACCTTTCACCCGCAGAACTGGAAGCGATCGCACAGCTATTGCGGCAAAAAACGGGTGACGATTCCATCGAAATTGCTTTCTTTACAGAGGGCAGCATCAAGCTGGTGTTGAATGGCTCACCAGAAGGCTTGGAGAAACTGCAGGAGTTATTCGATTCAGGTGAATTAGCTGAAGTTTTAGATGACCGACCCGTCGAGTCTGCACATTCGCTCGAAAGCAATACGACAGAAGCCAGAAAAGCCCGCCTAATTCAAGTTCTCAGGCTTTACGCAGAAAGCAACAATCTCGCACTAGCCCGAGACCGAACCCGAGAACTAGCCCGAGAACTAGAACTAGAACTAGACCGAACCCGAGAACTAGAACTGGAACTGGAACTGGACCAAACCCGAAAACTGGCCAGAGATATAGTTCTCGAACGAAATCTAGTCCTAGCCGGAGTCCGATTTCTCGCACTAGGCCGTGACCTAGACCGAGAACTAGACCGAACCCGAGTCC
>JBCBJE010000721.1:0-3362 GCA_038523735.1 Cyanobacteria bacterium J06626_18
CAACAGAAAAATAATGCTAGGGACCTTGAGCGATTCAGCAATGACCTGAGCTGTAATCCCGGCTACAACCGTCAGAACAATCTGAATCGTGATCTCAAATGAGGTGGTTTCCATAAATGTCGCACTAATCGGGCAGCGAAACCGTGACCTGGGGGAATCCCAGTAGCATCAGCAAACCCAATACAGACAGGTATGCACCGTACACGCGAAGCTCAATTGTGAAACCGCAATCCACCCGGATCCTCTACTCTGAACACGTAAACTGCCAAGCCGAGGGCATCGGAGCGCAACCCTATACCGCACGATCGCAGCATCCGAACCAACTTCAAACCTGCCGATCCCTTAGCCAAACTGCATTAGAGACCACGAAATAGATGCTGGAGGAATATTGCGTCCATGCCAACAGATTTGGTTATCCCACTTACCATAACATTTGATCCCGAAAGGGGATTCCGTACTAATTGATTGATCCCGAAAAGAAGGTTAGCTGATCGTTCTTGGTTCTTGGTTAATCGTTGATGGTTGGTGGTTGGTCGGTAATAGGGAACGGGTTAATCGTTAATCGTTGATGGTTAGTGGTTGGTAATGGGTGATTGTTCATCGGCAACTTACCCGCTACCTGTACTGGCCCCGCATCTCCCTATCTCCCTATCACTCCTCTGCTCCATCACCCACTACCCGCTACCCACTACCTATCACTCCCTTGCTCCATAACTCCCCCTCTCCTCCTCTCCCCTTCCGTCAACGCGGCAATAGTAAGTAGTACAAGTGCCCATCAGTGTTGATCTGCCCAGCTTGTTGGCCGGCTGCATCACCGCTTCCGACAAAAATATCGACCCGACCTGGTCCTTTAATGGCTCCGCCTGTGTCTTGATTGAGAACGTAGCGGCTGATGGGCTGAGCTGGCAATGGGCTAGTCGGATCGGCTGGAGGCCAGTCGAGGGTGATGAGCGCGATCGCCCCTGGCGGCATCAAGGCTTTGTCGGTTGCAATGGAGCGTTCTGCTGTGACAGGAAACGAGAACGTTCCTGTAGGTGGGCCTCCAGCGGTCTCACGAAAAAAGACGAATCGATTGTTGCGTGGCAGATAATCGTCCAATTCTTCAGGATGATCTTGAAAATGAGCTAACAGGCGATCAAGCGTCAGCTCAGCTTCCGGAATCTTGCCATCGTTGATGAGTTCACGCCCAATGCTGGTGTAAGGATACTCGGTACGACCGGCATAGCCCACCGACATAAAAGTACCATCGGTGAGCTGTAGTCGAGCAGAACCCTGCACTTGCACTAAAAAGGCTTCTAAGCGATCGCGCAACCAAACCAACTCCAGCCCCTTGAGAGGACCCTGATCTCCCTGCGTTCCGTTCATCCCTTCCAGAACACGTCGGGTGGGATGGGGGAGTTCCCAGGTATCTAAATCTGCAGGACGCTGATACAACGGGTAGCGGTACTCCTCGGTCGGTACCCGGCTCGCCTGAAACGAAGGTTCAAAATACCCCGTGAAATGCACGGTCCCTTCGCCATCTTGCCCAACCGACTGATACAGCACAAACTCCCGCTGTACCGCCTCATAAAAATTGGTAGGCGATTGACTCAGCACCAACAGTGCCCGAAACCGAATCAGGCTACGACGGACGCGATCGCGCGTAATCCCTTCAACGAGGTAGTCTTCATAGGCATCCATACCGGCTGGCGTGTCTAGGTACCGTAAGCTGTGATCAATAGCCGTCAGCAACCGTGACCGAGCAATCGCTTCAGAGCCCCACAGTAAATCATCTTGAGGGGATACTGCTGCAGGCCACCGTGCTAGAGGTACAAGCAGCTCAACAACCTCTGCTGGTGGCGTTTCAGGCTGAGTGATTTCCTGCTCAGAGGCTACGATGTGATTGCTTAGGACACTTTCGCTTATAACGGCGCCAGCAATCGTGAGGGCGATCGCGCTCGCGCCCCCTATTCCAAATGACGTAAACCAACTCATCAATATCTTTCGACGCTGGAGCTGAAGATCGGCTCTACCCGTAAGGCAATCAGGCGAGAGGGCCGGATCACCATATACTCGCCGGGATTAATCTTAGGAATCGGAACACTAATGAATTCCTCAGCGGTGGCTTTAGGCATCAGCTCACCGCTGTACCACTTCTGAAATTCCTGAATCGTGTGGAATTTGACTTCTTCGCGGTGACCGCCATCAAACAACATATGGACGACGTATTCACTAGGGGTTCTTGGCATCGTGCTCCAGGCTCCTCAAAAACCGTCCTCATTATCGGACGGCAAGACAGACAAATTGTACCTATGCTCCCACTTTTATCAGGGAATTCGTTTTCTCTGCCTGGAGACTTCTGTTTTTATCCCTGTTCTTCTGCTTGCAAAGCGATGGGTTCAAAACCCATCGCTCATCTATCACCGGCAACAAACGCATCGCTCAGAATATGGCTTCTGAGTTTAGATGTGGATCCAACCAAACCAGGAGAGCACTACACTCAAGGCTAGGAGACCCAGGAATGTAGACCCTGCCAAGGCTATGCCTAGCCAAACTTGGCGCAACTTTGCAGGCGGTTGCCAATAGAAACCCGGCACGTCCGTTCGCTCGAAGTCGTAGCCCAAAGATTTCAACTGAGCCAGATGATCTTCAGCGTAGCGAGGGGTATGGGCGAAGTAACCTTCGCCCTGAGAACGCTGGGGCAGAATTCGCCGTCGCTGATAGGGAACGGTATTGTCACCAGAGTTGTCGAGGTACTCTTCGGTGTTGAGCAGGTCATCGACAAAACCTTGAAGCCCCTTGGTGGCCAAAACGATTGACCAAGACAAGACTTCGCGATCGCTATATACATTGCGACCCGACACGCGCTGTACACACATGCGGACGAAGCGATAATTGTTATTAACTTCATGATTCCGCTCACGGAAGACGCGGGAAACCAGCAGCGCCCGAATCAACTCTTTCACCGTGATCTGCCCCATCTTGAACTGGGATTCCAACCAGAGAATACGGTTGCTTGCCAGCATCTGCTGCTCATTAAAAATCTGCCGATAAGCCGCCTGGATAATCGCCTCAGCATCCCCATTGTCAGCCACATAATCAGCCTTAAAGAGGCGGGGTTGGTCATCACCAGGGACTTCAAACCCCTGAACGCGATGATTTTGACTGGTGGGTTCGTATGTTAACGGTAGAATCGCCACTACATTGATCCTCATTAATGTCAATTATTTGCAAGAAGCAGCTTTTCTAGAGCCAAATCACACCGACACCCAGACACCCTCAACAGAGAAATAACGAAAGGGCTATTGGCCTAACAAGAGTGCAATCCAAAAATGCATTTATTCTAATCAATGCAAAGCCCCAAAAAAAGAGCCCGAGGCACA
>JBCBJE010000722.1:0-3352 GCA_038523735.1 Cyanobacteria bacterium J06626_18
AGAAATACTGGCTGACTTCAACATTCGGTGGAGTGCCATCGGCCAGAAAAATTGAGCGTTGCGATCCGACGGAGCCAAATTAATTGACTGGCAATAGCTCACGATTTCCTCTTCTTGATAACAAATAAAGGGACGCGTATTGCCAGTCAATTAATTTGGCTCCGTCGGATCGCTACGCTCAATTTTTCTGGCCGATGGCACTCCACCGAATGTTGAAGTCAGCCAGTATTTCTTCTGTGTTAGAAGGCTCAGCAAGGCTGCCAGGACTCACTGCTTTCCTGGGCTCACCCGTCATTCTCAAACTATCAAAGGAGGTCACGTCAGCCTGATTCTACGGACTCGAATTTTGTCGATTTAGCGTGATGTATAGCAATGGCTGAGACATACACAATTCCCCAAGGCAAAACAGTATTAGTCACAGGCGCTACGGGATTTACTG
This sequence comes from Cyanobacteria bacterium J06626_18, assembly GCA_038523735.1. Taxonomy (GTDB): domain Bacteria; phylum Cyanobacteriota; class Cyanobacteriia; order Phormidesmidales; family Phormidesmidaceae; genus SIO1E4. Next base: position 440 of record JBCBJE010000722.1, read on the forward strand.
GGGCGAATCTCACCCGCAAACTCGTGAATATGGGGGTAGAAGTGCGCGCGATCGCGCGTCCCACTTCCAACCTATCGGCGTTTGAAGGTTTGCCCATCACTTGGTTGCGCGGCGATGTGTTCGATGCCGATTTGATTGAACGGGCGATGGTGGGCGTCAGCTATGTCTTTCATATGGTGACCCCTTTCCGGGAAGCCAAATCGGCTGACATGGTGTACCACAATGTCCACACTCTGAGCACGCAGCTCTTGGCCAAAGCGGCCTTACAGCAGCCTGACTTTCAGCGGTTTGTCCATGTTTCGACGATTGGCGTGCATGGCCACATCGAAAATCCACCCGCAGACGAAACCTACCGGACCGATCCTGGCGACCTGTATCAGGCCACCAAGCTTGCTGGCGAAACTTGGATTCGGGAGTTTGGCGATGCTACGGGCTTGCCAGTGGTGGTCGTGCGGCCAGCGGGTATTTATGGCCCCGGTGAGAAGCGGCTGCTGAAGATATACAAATGGGTTTGTCAGGGCTGGATACCGCTGATCGGCGATGGCAGTAACCTGCTGCACTTTATCCACGTGGATGATTTGACCAATTTCTTCCTAGCGGCAGCGACCCATCCTCAAGCGGTTGGTGAGGTCTTTATCTGCGGCAGTGAAAAAGCGATTTCATTCAATGAACTGGTCGGGCTGATTAGTCAGTACTATAACCGCTCAGTACGATTTCTCAAGGTTCCGGCTGCGCCCGTGTTTGCCTTGGGCGATTTGCTCGAAACGCTCTGTCGTCCCCTGGGTATTGAGCCGCCGATCTACCGGCGGCGGCTGGCCTTCTACACCAAAGATCGGTCTTTCAATACCAGTAAAATGCGGATCCTCTTGGGTTTTTCGCCCCAACACTCGGACCAGGAAGGACTGCAGGAACTGGCCCAGTGGTATCTGGATCAGAAGTGGCTGACGCTCAAAAAAGGGACTTAGGAGGGATGCCTCATGATGTCATCGAAACCCATCACGCCCATTACCAAGGTGCCGCTAACTGAACAGCTAAACGCAGCGGATGCCTCTCTGCTGCAGCGCTATCAAGATAAGGTTCTGGGTGAGACGGATGTTTTGCAGTTGGCCCGCTACGAACTGGCAAATCTGCTGTTAGGTAATCTGCCCGGTGCTTTGGGCTATTTGCTACGCAAAAAGGTCTATCCAGGGCTGTTGAAGCAGGTAGGCAGGGGCGTCATTTGGGGGCAGGGCTTAGTGCTGCGTCATCCTGGCAAAATGACGCTGGGCGATCGCGTCGCCATTGACGACAATACGCTGTTGGACGCTAGCGGCACGGGCCCAACGGGCATGACGTTTGGCGACGATGTCATCATTTCTCGCAACTGCGTTATTCAAGGGAAAACAGGACCGTTGGTATTAGGCAATAAGGTCGATATTGGCTGTAATGTCATTCTCTCTTCGGGGAATGGCATTTTTATTGGCAACTCGGTTTTAATCGCGGGCAACTGCTACATCGGGGGGGGACGCTATGTGAGCGATCGCACCGATATCCCCATGATGGAACAGGGCGTTTACAGCAAAGGACCGGTCGCAATTGGCGACGATGTTTGGCTCGGGGCCGGAGCGACCGTTTTAGACGGCGTCAAACTGGGGCGGGGCTGTATTGTCGGAGCCGGAGCCGTTGTAACGAAGTCTTTTCCCGATTTCAGTGTCGTTGCCGGGGTACCAGCCAAACTGCTGAGAAATCGCAAAATGGGGGACTAACTACCAAGTTTCTGGATCAATTAGTTCAAAGAATCTGACGGATAGGGTGATTCTCAAACAGGTAAGTGATATGACAACCAACTTAGTCGATATTCATACCGAATCAAAGCCGTTGAATAGGCTGGATATGCCGGAAGTGACCGTTGCGATCGTCTCTTATAACGGCATGAATGTTTTGCCATCATGCATAGAATCCGTGTTGGCTCAGAACTACCCCAATTTCCACGTTTTGTTAGTCAACAATGCCTCGACGGATGGTACGCCCGAGTGGGTTGCCGAGCATTATCCACAAGTGCAGATCATTCATAATTCTGAGAATAAAGGCCCTAACCCGGCCAGAAATCTAGGGATCTTGAAGTCGCCCAACCGACTGGTGTTGCTGATGGATGATGATGCCGTTCTCAGTGAAAATTGTCTGATGGAGTTGGTCAAAGCATCCCAGATTTATCCAGAGGCGGCTATCTGGGATCCCCGGATTGTCTACCATGACAAGCGGGACACGATTCAACTCGATGGAACCTATATTCATTACATCAGTGAAGCCATTCTTCTCGATGCTGAAAAGCCCCTAAGTGAGGGCGTCAAAGATATTACGCCAATTCATGCTGCAGCCGGTATTTGCCTGCTAGTGAACAAGACCGCCGCCGAGTCAATCGGATTATTCGATGAAGATTACTTCTTCGGTAGAACGGATGGTGAATTTACCTTCAGGCTGACGTTATCGGGCTATAAGCTATACGCTGTACCCGAAGCGATTTGCTATCACCGCGTCAAGAAGCGCGGATTGTCTAAGGTGTTTTACCAAGTCCGAAATCGCTGGTACTTCACCTTAACAATGTACGCCTCTCGGACCCTGCTCTTATCGGCTCCAGCGCTACTCGTTTATGAGATTTGCCTAATTTTCTTTATGCTCCTCAAAGGTCGTGTTAAGGACTATGCAACGGCTATCTTCGAGGTGATTGTCAATCTACCGGCCCTGCTCCAAAAGCGTCAGTCAATCCAAGCGCTCAGGAAGGTTCCCGACAGAGAGATTCTTCATGGGGGGCTGATCAATATCAGAGGCGACTTGGTCGAAAATCCGGTAGTCGCCTCCCTGAAGGCGCTTCTGAATGGATTCCTCAACTCTTACTGGAAGCTCATTTATCCCATGGTTTAGAGACTGGCGAAC
>JBCBJE010000723.1:0-3338 GCA_038523735.1 Cyanobacteria bacterium J06626_18
GCCAAGCTGGATCCCCCTAAGGTCAGCAGCAGGCCCACAGTACTGCTCAAACAAATCGCTCTGCGAAATAGCCTAGAATCGCGCATGGTCGGTAATGGAGTCATGGCTACACCTAAGGTTTACTTTACTCGGTCCAGACGGAACATAAAGTAGTTAACACCTGGGAGGGGTGATGGAGTGATAGGGTGATGAAATTTGGGAGAGGTAAATAGGTGTGTGAAAGTCGGATTTTCCGTCGAAAGATCGATTACGCTCCCACGCTCCTCTGTCCCCACTGCGCACTACTACTCCTTGACTCCTGACTCCTGACTCCTGACGCCTAGATTCGTACTCCAAGTTCCGAATTCCGAAATCCCAACTGTTGCATCTTTACAATAAGGAAACGACTTTTGAGAAACAATCCAGATTTGCGCGAATTCACTCGGCTTTAACAGAAAATCCGTTTGTCATTTTCGGTAAGAGGCTTCATCCGGCTTCCCCCGAGTTGGCCCCGGATAACGGCCAGCGGAGTTCGCAGGCGGTACCTGTTTGATCGGAACTGCGGCGGAAGGTACCGCGCAGTCGTCGGGCCAAGATGCGAGCTTGCTGCGTTCCCCGGCCCTTGCTCTTCTGTTCTGAGAACGTATTGGGTTCCTTCAGGGCAGCTACTTCGGCTTTGCCATCATCTTCAACACGAATCAGATTTTCAGTTTTCGTAGCCAGGCACATGACCGTAAGCTGCTTGACCTCCAGTGCGTGCTTGCCCACATTGCAGATGGCTTCTTCTAAAAACCGGCAGAGCGATCGCTTCTCATCCACGGAGAGTCCTTCTGCCTGCAAGGGCTCGAATTCCACCACCTGAAACTGAATCGACCCAAATCCTGGAAAGTCTCGCTTCAGCGTTTCGTCGTAGACCTTATAAAGGGCCTGGTGCAGCGGCATATCTAAGCTGATAAACTGATCGCCGATCTGTAGCAGTTCGCCTTGGGGACGCGATTCTTGCAATAGCCGCTCATAAACCTGGCGCAGTTCGCGATTGAGATTTTCCAGCCGCGTACCGACAGTAGGTTCGAGCGTGTCTTTTTCGCGCAGCAGCAGCGCCAGCATCTGTAAGGGACCGTTGTGGATCGCGTCGTAGGTTTCCTCAATAACACGCTGACGTTCATCAATGCGCGATCGCAGCGTCTGGTCGTAGAAATAAAATCCTGGTAGCAGGCAACCGTTGATCACAAAGCCAATCAAGAGCGGCACAACCGGCACCCACCAACCGCCCCACCAAAGCAGTCCCAGACTTAAGATCACCAGTCCCAGACCAATCACAGCCACGGCGAGTACATACCAGGAGGGCCGGGGCACATAGTACACCAGTAGCATGCCCAAGCCTCCCCAGAAAACAATCCAAGCGTATTCCCAGCCGTCGCCCCACACTCGTAGCAGAGGGCGGTCATCCAGGGCGGCGCTGAGAATCTGGCTGGTGATATGCGCGTGCATTTCCACCCCTGTGACTAACCCTGGATTATCGGCATTGATAGCAGCCGAGTTAACGATATCTTTGACGCTGAGGGACGTAATCCCGATCAGGATAGTGCGATCGCGCATCAGGTCCGCATCGACCTGCCCTGAGAGCACATCCGTCATCGACACCACTGCAAAGGGGCGTTTGCCGCTGCGAGGGTTGATCAGCATCTGCACGGCACCGGATTCGACGCCAATGTATCCCCCCGAATTGGGCCGCACCTGAAACAGTTCGGCAGGGCCAAAGCGCATATTCTCTGGATTGCGCCAACCATTCTCTAGCGGCATACCCTCTGCAGCCAAATGGGCCTCAGCTAGCTTCAGGGCCAGTGAAAAGCGAAACCGGTCAGGATCTTGAGCTTCTAAGGAGGGCAGTGCTCCAAGGAAGGTACGGCGAACAAACCCGTCTTGGTCTAAGGGAAAATCAACAAAGCCCGTGCGTTCAGGGGGAAGCGAGGGGGGCGGTGGAATAAGGCTGTTGGCGGTAATCTTTTCAACCCCGATAACGTGAGGAGCAGTCGCTAATATCGTCGCCAGCGTCGCGCCACCGGGGTCAACCGGCAAATCGCGATAGATATCCATGCCAATAGCGCGAGGGTTGTACTCCGACAAGGTTTCGATTAAGTCGGCTAGCTGGGCATCCGGGATGGGATAAGTACCTGTCTGCTGGATATCGGTTTCATCGATGCCCACAATCAGAATCCGAGGATCTTGATGTTCCGCTGGACGCAGCCGCAGAAATGCATCCAACGCTTTGAGTTCGATGCTCTCCAAGAGGCCCAAAGCTCGCGCTAGTATCACCAGCCCGATAACCCCCACACCCGGCAGAATCCGCCGCCAGCTAACTTTAGACAGGCGTTCCCAAACTGAAGCATGTGTTTTCGAGTGTGTCATAGCGAGGGCCTTTAGCCACAGGGGGCTGTGTCGATGCAAACGGTTGAGTCAAGTTAGTAGATGAGGCTATAGTGATTTTCAATTTTGGACTTCATCGTGAGCCTCAGCCGCTGGCTTCAGCCGCCCCAGAGGGGCAACGATTGAAGAATGTATGTAGTTAATCGATATTTAATCGATTAGGCCCTTTTCACGGGCTTGGATTTCGGTTTGGATGCGGATGTTTTTGCCCGCTTCGGGATACACATCCAGCGCGTCCTGAATTTTGGACCAGTAGTAGCGGATCGATCGCTCCGAAACCTGCATCTTTTCCGCGATCGCCTTATCCTGCAGGCCCTCTTTGTAGGCCAATCGCAAAACCCTAAGCCAGTCGGACTTGACTTCCAAGCGAGGTCGTATTTCGGGTGGCGTATAGATCAATCCATTGAGCGCCCAGTCAACTTTGAGCAGCAGTTCCTTCAGCGGCATGTTTTTATCGACCACGGTAAATCCCCCTTGATGGGTGTCAATAGTAGGCTTCAACAGCACCAACGATTTGACATGGGTACTCTGCACCACCACATTCAGTTCCGGATAGCTTTTCAGCAGCGTGGTCAGCAGTTCCAGTCCGATTTCCGTTTGTGAGGGCTGGCCTGCTGCTGTGGGAATCGACAGATCCATGACCAGTAAGTCTGGCAGAGCAAGGGCAAGTTGCTCCTGAGTCTCCTGAGCTGTCATCGCTGTTCGAATCGCGGCTTCTGGACGCGCTTCCTTGAGCGCACCAACCGTGCCATTTAGAACCGCCTCGTGATCATCCACAACTAGGATTTTGGGAGTGGGAGTAGGTGTGTTAAGGGTCATGTTTTTTAGGAGTGGAAGGGTGGATGGGTAATGGGTAGAGGGGTAATGGGTGGATGGGTAATGGGTGGATGGGTAATGGTTGGATGGGTAATGGGTGGATGGGTAATTGGTAA
>JBCBJE010000724.1:0-3333 GCA_038523735.1 Cyanobacteria bacterium J06626_18
CCATGCGACAAGGCCAGTTTGACCTCAGCGCTGCGTTGACTGCGCTGGTGGAGCAGATGAATCAAGCCCATGCCTTCAACGTCAAGGCCCAGGTTGATTTGCCCCAACTGCCACTACAGGTCAGTCAGCAGCTTTACTTGATTGTGAAAGAAGGGCTCACCAATATTCAAAAACACAGTCAGGCATCCGCTGTGAACCTTTGGGCGCAGACAACTCCAGAAGGGGTATCCATCGGCCTTTCGGATAATGGCGTGGGCTTTGAGACTGAGGGCATGGGCTCAGGGTTTGGGCTGCGCGGCATGCGAGAGCGGGTACAGCTTTTGCAAGGGCAGATGCAGATTCACAGCAGCGCTGACCAAGGAACCCTCATTCAGGTCACGATTCCACGATGATTCGGATTTTGCTAGTAGACGATCAACCCCTCTTTCGCGAAGGGCTGGCTTCCTTGCTAGCGCTAGAGGAAGACTTGGAGGTTGTTGGCGAAGCCAATCACGGGCAGGAAGCCATTCAATTAGCCGAGCAACTGCAGCCCGACGTGATTTTGATGGATGTGCGGATGCCAGTATGCAATGGCGTGGAAGCCACTCGCGCCATCCAGGCCCGCTTTCCCTGGATTCAGATTCTGGTGTTAACCACGTTTGATGAAGACGAGTACGTGTTTCAATCCTTGGAAGTCGGAGCGCTGGGTTACTTGCTCAAAAGTACGCCCGCCAAGCAGGTGGCGATCGCCATCCGCAACGTCCAACAGGGCTACAGCCAGCTCGGCCCAACCATCGCTCCCAAAGTATTCTCCCAGGTGAAACCACCTCCCAAAAGTCCCCAAACAAACTGGCAAACCGTCCTTAACCCACGCGAACTAGAGATTCTGCGACTACTGGGTCAGGGTCATAGCAATCGGGAAATTGCCGCAGCTCTGCACCTGACGGAGGGAACGGTGAAGAACCACATGACGAATATTTTTTGTCAGCTAGAGGTGCGCGATCGGACCCAAGCTGCACTGTGGGCCTACGAAAACTTGCTTTGACGCTAAGGCTTAGCATGCTGAAGGTTTGTCATATCCAAATTAGGCCAAAGAGCTCTAGATCTACTATGAGATGAAGTTGACGAGCCGAAGAGGGTGAGTCCAATGGCACAGCATACTTACCATATCGCGCCGAAGAATCTCTATGGAACAGTAATTTATCCACTGAATGAATTGAGGAAACTTTATCCTGAAACGTATCAGGAACATATTGAAAAATATCGAGATCGCGAAGCGCTCCTCAGTCTTAGAATTGCATCACTCGATTGTCTATGGAATGATGTTTTGCACTTTTCCCCGGTGCATCCTAGTCAAATTCGGCATGCCTTCAAAGATACTGGTCATGGATGGCCTTCTTTGCCAACAAAATGGATAGAAGCTGATCCATTCATACTCGGCCTATCTGAGCAAAATGCTGCTCTATATTTTCCTCGTCAGCGAGAGAAAGGGGACTTCACTGTCGACGCTTTGCAGTTCAAGCCCTGGTTCGATGGAGCGCTCCAAGGTCTTTCTAAACTACCAGAGACCACGTTCGAGTATTACCGCCGATGTAAGGCCAACGGTGAACGACCATTCCTCTTTCACCTCATTCCGCACGTTCTTTTCTGCGGTAGTGTCGATCTCAGTGAAGTTGAGGTGATTAGTGTGTAACCCCGGAGTTGGTAGGTATCTTCTGCAAATGGTACGGGAGCAATTCAAGGGCGGTTCGAATCAAGAACTTGGGCATGTGCTTAACTATCTTTCAGTTGAGGACTGACTCCCTACTGTCTTCATGCCGATTTCATCCCCTTTATATCTCAACGGTGGTCCTGAAGATTATATGACGTGGGGCATTGAGTCGAAAGCTGTAGAGTTTACGCCTAGTAAGGCTGCAGAATGACTTGAGGGAAGACTGCCAAGACCTGCTGGAGATTAGTCATCCTGGTCAGTTGATGATGATTGATGCTGTGAGAAATTAATTGGGACTATGAAGTGTAGTCATCGGATGCGATACGGCCATAGTCGAGTTTGACGATGCGGTCTGCCAGGTGAAAGTAGTGATCATCGTGACTGATAACCAGCAGTGTTTTGCCTCGCTGTTTCAGTTCTGGCAATAACTGCGTGTAGAAGATTTCGCGGAAGACCGGATCTTGGTCTGCAGCCCATTCGTCGAAGAGATAGATGGGGCGATCCTCTAGGTAGGCAGTAAGAAGCGCGAGTCGTTTGCGCTGCCCCTGCGAGAGAGCTACTGTCGAAAGCTGTCCTTCCTCCACCACAACTTTCTTCTCCAGTTCTAGCTTTTTCAGATATTCCTGCGCTTGAGCGTCTAGCGTCAGTTCCTCAGTCCCGACTAACCGGTCGAACAGATGGAAGTCGGAGAAAACCGTCGAAAAATGCTGGCGATACCATTCGCGGTTGTGGTCGGTGATGGAATGGTCGTCGAGTCGGAGTTCGCCTGAATCAGGAATGTACAGTCCTGTGATGAGTTTGGCTAGGGTCGATTTACCGCTGCCGTTGCCACCAACGATGAATACCAGTTCCCCTGCTTTAACCGTCAGGTCAATAGGTCCGACTGTGAAGGAATGATTGGCCTCAGCGCTTTGGTAAGCATGGACGACTTGGCTTAACTCGAGACGCTGCCAATTTAAATGACAGGGTTGTCGTGTAGCTGTGTATAGTTCAGCGTTTTTAGACAAGGTCAGTCCCATGTCATTTACCTTCTGAATCGAGACGCTAGCATTCGCCAAAGCTGGCAGTTGCTCAATGAGCTTTTCGATGGGGCCAAGTAAATATGTCAACGTCAGAATGTACGCGGGGAGAACCGCCTGAACCTCCGGCATGAACTGGGGGATGCCGAACAGCAGCAGACCAATCAAGACGAAAAACAATAGTTGTCCCCCACCGCTGGCGATCGCGGCCACTTTGAGGGCGCGCTTCTGATAATGGCGTGAAGCAGCAGCGCTAACGGTGAGGTCCTCATCGAAAAAGCGTTGTCTGCGAGCTGAGTGCAGCTTGAGTTCTTTGATGCCGTCGGTGATGCTACGAAAGTGCTCGAATAAGCGATCCACTTCTTTCCGAGCTTGCCTGAGATAGCGGTGGGCATAGGTGATGAGGACTCGTACCAGCGCAATCGCTCCCCCCATAAACACTGCCACCGCCACAAATACCCAGCCCGACAGCCAGCCCAGGTAAATTAAGCAGCCAGCCACCACAGCAATATCAATACAGATGAAGGGGATGACAAAAACCGTATCGGAAATCGCCTGCACATCTTTGGTCAAGACAGCCAGGAGCTGACTCGGCCCCAACTGCTCCAACTGCCGTAGCGGTGC
>JBCBJE010000725.1:0-3332 GCA_038523735.1 Cyanobacteria bacterium J06626_18
GAGAAAGAAATGATCTATATCTGTAACTCTCATCACAAATTATCGTGATAAGTATCACGGCTGGTTGACTGAGAAACCTCTTTTGGGAGGCAATTAACACCACACTCATGGGAACCAAGCCTGCCTCCGCTGGTTTCTCAAACTCTCAGAACACCAGCGGAGCCAGGCGAACTTTCACACAACAGGCGTGACTTTAGTCGCTGGCTGCAGCCACGAAAGACTGCCGTTGGCGAGCGCGTCGCTCAGACATGCAGAAAGTTGTGTGGTAGCCCCCATCCTGCCATTGCAAAAGATATGATGGTGCAGAATTAGGCTTTAGGGTGACTGTCTCCATATCCTCTGACCAACCCGGCTTCGCTGACTTCATCGGAGGGCGAGCACTTGAGTGATACTCCACAACCACTAGATACATCCAACATCGCCCTGACGGCAGATCAGTTAAAGCTCGCTGAGGCGATCGCCCAAAACCTCCAACCCCAATGGAGTCATGACCCATTTAACTTGGGGTGGTCAACTGGTGAAGCATCTGACTCAACGGCCCTGCTCCATCGAGACTGGGTGCCCTATAGTGGATTGCCGGAGCGGTCGCGGCAACAGCAGCGATCGGCGATTCACACGATTTTGAAGCTGTCCCTGGCTTTGGGCTATCACATCGACAAGCTTCCTGTCGCAACAGCCCAACCAGCAATTGCGGCTGAGGCCCCAGACATTACCTTTATTTTGGATGCGCTCAAGGAGCCATCCGATCTCAACCTGACGACTCTGTTGACGCTGCAGCGCGAAACCATCCGCCTCAAACCTCGTACGCCAGAAGTTTATCGGGCCCTCGGCGAGTCGATTTTACAGTTGGGAGAACCCTTAGTAGCCTATGACGTCTTGGCCGAAGGGCTGAAACATTGGCCCACTGACCTCAGGCTGCGCCAGCTATTAGCACTGGCCCTCGCCCGCAGTGGTTCTACCGTAGCCGCCAATACGCTCCTGAATACCCTGGTCGAAGATGGTCACCAGGATGAGGAAACCATTGGTTTGCTTGCTCGGACGCACAAAGATCTCTGGACACAAGCTACTGACCCAGCGCTTGAAGAGGAGCACCTACGTCTGGCAGCACTGCGATACTATCAAGCCTATGATTTGACCGGGAGTACCTGGGTGGGCATTAATGCTGCCACAATGGCCTGCTTGATGAACCAGACCGAACAGGCAAAGCGACTGGCACGCAATATTCAGGCAAAATGCCTGACTCGGCTGCATGATTCAGCCAAAGCAGCGGCTGATCCTTATTGGTCGCTGGCAACATTGGGCGAAGCCGCCCTAATTTTGGGCGAGTTAGCGGCTGCCGAAGACTTCTACAGTCAAGCGGTGGAAAATGGTCAGGGGCGATTCGGCGACTTTAGTTCCAGTCGCCGGAACGCGCTTTTGTTAGGACATCATCTAGGCATTGATACGAACCGCATTAAACAATGGTTTCAGATGCCTAAGGTCGTCGTCTTTTGTGGACACATGATTGATCGCTTGGATCGCCCTCAACCCCGCTTCCCCCCCGAACTGGAACCTAAGGTTTATGCCGCTATTTGCGATCGCCTAAAACGGCTGGATGCCAGGCTGGGCTATGCTTCAGCCGCCTGCGGTGCCGACCTCCTATTTTTGGAGGCGTTGCAGTCTCTTAAGGGAGAGCTCCACATCGTGCTGCCCTACGCCCGCGAGGAGTTTATTCAGGATTTTGTTCGTATTCGGCCCGACGGCAAATGGGAAAAGCGATTTGAGCAAGCAATGAATAATGCGACCGAAGTCATCATCACCTCAAAGCGCAAGCTCAAGTACAGCCCTGTCGTGTACGAATATTCCAGCCGTTTTCTCCATGGCCTCGCCAAGATTCGCGCCGAGCAATTGGGCACCGATTTGATTCCCCTAACGGTTTGGAATGGCCAACCCGGCGATGGTTTAGGCGGCACAGCCAGCACGGTAAACCATTGGAAACAGTGGAACGAAACCGTAGAAGTAATTGATTTGGCGACGCTGATGGCGACAGCCCCTATCAGTTTTTCTGCTTCCTCACCAACTGCTTCAATGGTTGCCACATCTGCGGCGCCGCAGGCCAGCGAAACAGACCAAAACCTAAGGGCCTTGCTGTTTGCCGATGTAGTGAACTACACGCGCCTCACGGAAGAACAGTTTCTGCCGTTTGCCGACCATTTCTTAGGCACGGTTGCCCGACTTTTAGAGTCCCCTGGTTACGAACCACTGATGAAAAACACCTGGGGAGATGCAATTTATTTAGTCTTCGCGACCGTTCAACAGGCTGGGAAAGTTGCTTTGGATCTTTGTGATTTGATGCAGACGATGGACTGGAACAGTCGCGGTCTCCCTGCTGATTTAAGCTTGCGGATTGCTCTCCATGCCGGCCCCGTCTCGAGCCAAATCAACCCACTAACGGGCCAGATGAACTATGTCGGCACCCATGTGAATCATGCGGCTCGGATTGAACCAATTACGCCACCGGGCAAGGTCTATGCGAGTCAGGTATTTGCGGCGATCGCCTCTTCCGAAGGCCAAACGATGTTCTGCTGCGACTACGTTGGCCAAATGCCCTGGGCTAAGCATTATGGCACTTTTCCGACTTATCACGTCCGTCGAGCCACATCTGGCATTCCGGTACATGTCTTTTGATTGTATGAACTTGATAGCGCCTCGGTTTTGTACTAGCAGCAATGGTGTAGGAACTCCTGGACTTTTCCCAGATCTTGCCAGATCACATGTTCTGCAAAGATTTCGGAAGGAATTGACAGGAGATTCTTTCTACAATCTAGTGTTTCTAGCTTTTTAAGTTGAGTCATGTTTTGGGGCAATGTACTCAATCGATTATCGCCGATTTTTAGTTTTTGTAATTGAGTGAGTTGACCAATTTCTGGCGGCAGTGTGCTCAATTGGTTGTGCCCAAGATCAAGCTTCTGCAGTCTAACTAATTGACCAATTTCTGGAGGCAGTACCCTCAATTGAGTTCTATTAAGACTCAGTTCTTTAAGCTGAACCAATCGACCAATTTCGGGCGGGAGTTCTCCCAGCGGGTTATTGCCGATGTCGAGTTCCTCTAGCTGAGTGAGTTGAAATAGTTCTGGCGGCAATGCAGTCATGCCTTTAGAGCTGAGGCTAAGCTTCCGCAGATTTGGGAGTTTCAGAAGTTCTGATGGGAACTGACTTAGCTGACTGCCACCGATATCAAGCTCCTGTAGCTGGGTGAGTTGAGCAATTTTGGACGGTAGTGTGCTCAGTTGGGTGCCCCTAAGATCTAGTTTCTGCAGTTTAACTAATTGACCAATTTCTGGCGGCAGTAC
>JBCBJE010000726.1:0-3327 GCA_038523735.1 Cyanobacteria bacterium J06626_18
TGCCTTATGGCATTGTTGGGACAGCCAAGTCGGCTTATTATCTACGCGATGAGCAAGGGATGCTGCCAGGACTGCCCTGGTACGCAGGCTGGGCAGGCTCGATTTATCTGCCGTGGGAGCGCTGGTTTATGAACCGCGATCGCTGCCGATCTGTAATTGTGCGGGATGACTTGACAGCACAGGAACTGCAGCAGTTGGGCTTACGGTATGTCAGTACGGGCAACCCGATGATGGACGGGCTGGAGCCGACGGGCCAAACAGATTCGTTACAGCCATCGACTCCAGATGCGTTGAAGGTACTACTCTTGCCGGGCTCACGTGCGCCAGAAGCCTACGCCAATTGGCAGGTCATCCTGCAGTGTCTGACAGGGATTCTGCAGCAATTTCAGCCCCGGCAGGTGCATTTCTTGGGCGCGATCGCGCCCTCGCTCGACTTATCAGCCCTGTGCCAATCGCTGGAGACGGCTGGCTGGCTAGCGGCCCCTCAGCATCCAACCCCTTATTTCCGCAAGAGCAACGGGAGTCTGATTCTGACCCAAACGGCCTATGCCGACTGTCTGCGCTTGGCTGATACTGCAGTCGCCATGGCCGGTACCGCCACCGAACAGTTTGTTGGTCTGGGCAAATCGGCATTCATCACACCGGGTCAAGGCCCACAATTCACCCCTACCTTTGCGACTTTGCAAACCCGCTTGCTAGGACCCTCGCTAACGCTTGTGGAAAATCCCAAGGATATGGGAACAGCCATGGCCCAAGTTCTTCAAGATCGCGATCGCCTTGCAATGATTGACCAAAATGGCCGGAAACGCATGGGACAGACCGGGGCGGCGGCGGCGATCGCCACCCTCCTAACCGAACAACTCCTCAGGTAAACCCCATTTGGGATTTGGGATTTCCTTAGGGCTACGCTCCGAGAAGCTGCTGTACGTCTAGGACCCTTCTCATTCGCCTTTGGCATTCTCAAAGAGTCAAAGCATTCCAACTTCCGAATTCCGAATTCCCTATTCTCCAAAAGTTGCCCGATTAAGAGCGATAGACTGTTCTGTGGACATTGAGCGTGACTGACACTATGGGAGAGGGGACTGGGCAGCAAATTCGTCAACTGCGAGAGCAGCTTCAGAAGGCTAGCTATGCCTATTACGTTCTCGACGCGCCCATTCTGGAGGACGAGGTATACGATCGCCTTTATCGCCAACTGCAAGACTTAGAGACGCAGTATCCTCATCTGATCACGCCCGATAGTCCTACCCAACGGGTAGGGGAACGGCCCGCCAGTCAGTTCACGTCAGTGCGCCACAACATTCCCCTTTACAGCCTGGAAAACGCCTTTGGAATTGAAGAATATCGGGCGTGGCAAGAGAAATGGCAGCGGATCACCCCTGATATTGGTGAAAGCGCTGCCGTGGCCGAACTCAAGATTGATGGCTCAGCGTTGGCACTAACGTATGAGAACGGCCTTTTGGTCAGGGGGCTAACACGGGGGGATGGCACAACCGGCGAGGAAATCACGCAAAACATTAAAACCATTCGCTCAATTCCCTTAAAGCTGCAGACTGCCCATCCTCCAGCCGTCGTAGAAGTGCGAGGTGAGGCGTTTTTGCCGTTGAATGAATTTCAGCGCATCAATCAAGAGCGTGAGGCTGCAGGGGAAGCCCGCTTTGCTAATCCTCGGAATGCCGCAGCGGGGACGCTCCGACAATTGGATTCTCGTGTTGTTGCTGATCGCCGCCTGGATTTCTTTGCCTACACACTAATCATTCCGGAAGCGGCCCAGACCGACGAGTTTACCTTAGCTACCAGCCAGTGGGCTTCTTTGGAGCAGCTACAGCAGCTGGGGTTCAAGGTGAATCCTAATCGCCAGCTATGTCAGACATCTGATGATGTAGCCGCCTTTTATGAAACTTGGTCAACTCAGCGGCAAACTCTGCTCTATATGACCGATGGCGTAGTGGTAAAGCTAAACGAGTTTGCGCTGCAACAACGTCTGGGGTTTACGCAAAAGTTTCCTCGCTGGGCGATCGCCCTGAAGTATCCCGCGGAAGAAGTTCCCACGACGGTTGAGCAAGTAACCGTTCAGGTAGGGCGCACCGGAGCGGTCACACCCGTCGCCGAACTCACACCCGTTCAACTCGCAGGCACAACGGTGGCCCGAGCGACGCTGCACAATTCCGATCGCATTACAGAATTAGACCTGCACATCGGCGATACGGCTATTGTTCGTAAGGCAGGCGAAATCATTCCTGAAGTGGTGCGGGTTTTGGCCGAGCTACGCCCCGACAACGCCACGCTCTTTCAGATGCCGACGCAGTGCCCCGAATGTGGTGAGCCGTTGGTAAAGCCAGAGGATGAGGCAGTAACGCGCTGTATCAATAGCTCGTGTCCTGCGATTGTTCGAGGGGCGCTGATCCACTGGGCGCGTCGCGATGCGCTGGATATCAGCGGCATTGGCGGCAAGTGGATACAGCAATGGGTGGATCAGGCGCTAGTGAAATCGGTGGCTGATCTCTATCGTCTTACCGTGGACGACCTATTGCCCCTAGAGCGCATGGGACAGCAGCTGGCTCAAAAGTTAGTGGATGCGATCGCGGCTTCGAAGCAACAGCCTTGGTCGCGAGTGCTGTATGGGCTAGGGATCCGCCACGTGGGGAGTGTCAATGCTCAGGTACTGGCAAAGGAGTTTCCGTCAGTAGAGGCGATCACTCAGGCTAAGATCGAAGACATTGAGGCAGTTTACGGAATTGGCCCCGAAATCGCGCAATCAGTTTACGAATGGTTCCGCAATCCTGCGAATCAAAAGCTGGTGGAAGATTTGCAAGCAGCAGGTCTGCAGTTAGTGGGTACGCAACCCGAAACTGACCAAGCTGCGGCAGATCGACCGCTCACAGGCAAGACTTTTGTCCTCACAGGTACCTTACCGACGCTTAGCCGTAGCGAGGTCAAAACTCGCATCGAGCAGGCGGGGGGTAAAGTAACCGGCAGTGTCAGCACGAAGACGAGCTTTGTGGTGGTGGGTGAAGATGCTGGGTCGAAGCTACAAAAGGCTGAAAAGTTGGGGGTTCAACAGCTCTCTGAAGCAGATTTACTCGAAATGTTGGAGCGGTGATCAAGATCCCAGGGTTTTGCCGGGTCATCCAGAGCTTTATTAACTCAATTCCAAAACCCTGGGATCTGACGCATCGATATACCCATAAATCCTGTATATCTTGCCTTTCTCCGTAAACACAACTCGATGCGCATTCAAAATCGCGGCAACTTCATGTGAACGGTCAATTGCTTTATCAGACACGAGACGGCCTCTGTATTGACGCTCCACTGAGTCAATCTCCA